>NZ_JAAGPG010000047.1:0-29239 GCF_017104665.1 Burkholderia sp. Se-20378
TCAGCATGACGCGGCAAGTGCAGCAAACGCGGCCCGCATCGCGCGTATCGAAGCCGCCGCCGCCCGCCTGGCGGCGACCGGACCCGACACGCCGGCTCAGCCGTCGGGGCAGCCGAAGCAGCGGATCCCGGCGGCGGCCCATGCGCAGGTCGTGCGCGTGAGCTCGGCACCCGAATCTACCGATCGTTGAAACCATCCAAGGGGAAGCTCATGAAATCCGCCTACCTCGTATTCGTGCGCCGCGCGGCGCTCGCCGTCCCGCTCGCGTTCGCGCTTGCCGGCTGCATGTCGTCCACCCCGGTGTGGGACACCCGTTTCGGCGATTCGGTCCGCGCCGTGACCCAGGCCCAGATCATCGACCCGCATGCTGCCGAACACGCGGCGTCGGCATCGCCATCGGGCGTCGACGGCGGTGCCGCCGCGGCCGCGCTCGACAACTACGACAAGTCGTTCAAGCAAACCGTGCCGCCCGCCAATGCGTTCGTGATCGGCATCGGCAAGGCCACCCAGTAACGACGGCACGCTCAGGGAGAACGCCATGAACAGCGCAGCTCGCCATCCGAAAGTCATGCGTCGCAGCCTGCATCGCCAGCGCGGTGCCGTCGCGATCATCGTCGGTCTTTCACTGGCGGTGATGATCGGGTTCGTCGGGCTCGCGCTGGATCTCGGCAAGCTGTACGTCACGCGCAGCGAACTGCAGAACAGCGCCGATGCCTGCGCGCTGTCGGCTGCGCGTGACCTGACCGGGGCCATCAGCCTGTCGGTGGCCGAGGCGGACGGCATCGCCGCCGGCCACCTGAATTTCGCGTTTTTCCAGAACAAGTCGGTGCAGATGTCGACGAACGCGAATGTCACGTTCAGCGACTCGCTGACCGATCCATTCCTGACGAAGAGCGCGGTCACGACGCCGTCGAGCATCAAGTACGTGCAGTGCACCGCGACGCTCAGCAACATCGCGCACTGGTTCATCGAGGTGCTGAACGTGCTGCCGGGCACGAAGCTCGCGAACGCGGCGGAAGTGTCGGCCAGCGCGATCGCAACCGTCGGCGGCGGGCAGACGACCTGCGCGATTCCGGTATTCGTGTGCCGCGCGACCGGTGCGCCGTCCTACAACGTCGGCGACTGGATCTCGTCGCTGTCCGGCTCGTCGACGACCTACGGGCCCGGCAACTTCGGCTGGGCCGCGCTCGACGGGTCGACCAACGAACCGACCATTGCGAGCGAGCTGTCGGGCAACACCTGCAACATCACGAGTCCGCCGGACCTCGGGTCGACGGGCCTGAAGTCGGCATCGCTGCGAGCCTGGAACACGCGCTTCGGCATCTATACGAACGGCGCGAACGGCTCGAGCGGCCAGCCCGACTTCACCGGCTACGCGTATGTCGGGCCGAACTACGGGCCGCCCGGAACGGCCGGCATCAAGGGCGATGCGTACACGCAGTTCGTCACCGACCGGACGACCTTCAAGCCTTACCAGGGCGACGGCGCGCCGCCGTCGGGCAGCGGGATCGCCACCAACGGCACGGTGACGGCGAGCACCTACCAGACCACCGGCGGAGATCGCCGCGTCGCGCTCGCGCCGGAAGGTGACTGCTCGACGCTGAACGGGGCCAGCGGCAAGGTGCACGTCACGCAGTGGGATTGCGTGCTGATGCTCGACCCCGTGCCGTTCAGTCCCGGCAAAGGCGGTATCGTCGCGCACCTCGAATACCTCGGCTCGTCGGTCTCCGGCAACAATCCGTGCGCGACGCACGGCTTGCCCGGCAGCGGCAGCGCGTCGGGGACCCAGGTTCCGATGCTCGTTCAATAGCGGGGAGACGATCATGAAAAAGCCTCCGTTTCGCCGTTCACGCACGCGTGGCGCCGTTGCCGTCGAGTTCGCGCTCGTGCTGATGCCGATGATCATGCTCGCGACCGGTGTGGCCGAGTTCGGCCGCGCGATCTACCAGTTCGAGACGCTGACCAAGGCGACGCGCGACGCGGCGCGCTACCTGTCGGTCTGGTTGCCGACCGACAGCGCGTATCCGGTGTCGCAGGCACAGTGTCTCGTCGTCTACGGCAGCACGACGTGCGGCGCGTCCGGCACCGAGCTGGTACCTGGGCTCACGACGTCGATGGTGACGATCTGCGACGCGCAGCGCACGACCGGCTGCAGCGACGGGTCCGATCCGTCGCAGTTCGCGAACCTGCCGACCTACGACGCGAACAACAACGCGGCGAGCGGAACGGCGACGGGCGCGATCAACATCGTCGAAGTGAAGATCAAGGGCTACCAGTACCAGCCGATCCCCGCGTTCCCGGGGCTGCCGTCGATCACCTTCAACAACATCGTTACCGTGATGAGGCAAGTGTCATGAGCGCGCGCCATGTCCCCCTGTCACGCCGGCGTGCCCAACGCGGCGCGGCGATCGTCGAGTTTGCGCTGATCGCATCGGTGTTGATCATGCTGCTGATCGGCATCTTCGAATTCGGCCGCGTGCTGTTCTACTGGAGCACGGCGAGCGAAGCCGTGCGTCTCGGCGCACGCACGGCGGTGGTGTGCGACGTGAATGCGGCCGGCGTCGTGAAGCGGGTGAGATCGCTGCTGCCGCTGCTGTCGAACGCGAACGTATCGGTGAACTACTCGCCCGCAAGCTGTGACGTGAATTCGTGCGCGTTCGTGACCGTCAGCGTCACGAACGTCACCGTCAAGACGATGATCCCGTTCGTGAACGTCACGGTGACGATGCCGCCGTTCACGACGACACTGCCGCGCGAAAGCCTGACCTCCGCGACCGGCGGCGCCAACTGTAATTGATCGAACAGGCGAGGCACACGACATGATCAACATCCTCGTAGCTTCCGACGACACCGCGCGACTCACGCAGATCGCGCGCCTCGTGGCCGACTGCGGACGCTATCGCGCGACACGCGCGACCGGCCGCCCGTCGCAGATCGAACATCGCACCGACGGGCTCGACGCGTTCGACATCCTGCTGGTCGACGGCACGTCGCTCGAACCGTCCGAACTGTCGGCGATCGAGCGCATCTGCCGCGCGCACGCGGGCCTGACCTGCATCCTCGTGACGCCGGACACGTCGCCGCACGTGCTGCTCGACGCGATGCGCGCCGGCGCACGCGACGTGCTGCAGTGGCCGCTCGATACGCAGGCGCTCGGCAATGCGCTCGAACGCGCGGCCGCGCAAAGCACGCGGCGCGACACCGACGATACGCGGATCGTGTCGTTCATGTCGTGCAAGGGCGGGGCCGGCACGAGCTTCGCGGCCAGCAATGTCGCCTTCGAGATCGCGGAAGGCTTCAAGCGCCGCGTGCTGCTGATCGACCTGAACCAGCAGTTCGCCGACGCGGCGTTTCTCGTCAGCGACGAAACCCCGCCGTCGACGCTGCCGCAACTGTGCGCGCAGATCGAGCGGCTCGACAGCGCGTTTCTCGACGCGAGCGTCGCGCACGTGACCGAAAACTTCCACGTGCTCGCGGGTGCCGGCGACCCGGTCAAGGCCGCCGAGATGCGCGAGGACGCGCTCGAGTGGATCCTGGGCGTTGCTGCGCCGCGCTACGACTTCGTGATCTTCGACGTCGGCGTCTGCATCAATCCGCTGTCGATGGTCGCACTGGATCGCAGCGACCAGATCCAGCTCGTGATGCAGCCCGCGATGCCGCACGTGCGCGCCGGCCGCCGGCTGCTGGAGATCCTCGTGTCGCTCGGCTACTCGACCGACCAGATGCGGCTGATCGTGAACCGCGCGACGCGCGCGAGCGACCGCACGCGGACCGCGCTCGAGGAAGTGCTCGGCCTGCAGGCGGCCTGCACGATTCCCGACGACGCCGACACCGTGCTCGAAGCGATCAACCAGGGGCATCCGGTGTCGCGGCTTGCGCGCGGCAACGCGGTCGTGCGTGCGTTGCAGGGGTGCGCGAAACAACTCGTCGACGGCGAAGTGCGTGCGGGGCACACCGCGGCGAGCAGCGAACCGCTGATGTCCAGGCTTTTCGGCCGCAAGGCCACGCCGAAGCTCAAGTCCATGTAACTCTCTCGGGGAACCATCATGTCATTGCGCGAACAGATGTCGTTGCACCGGGCCCAGCCGCTGGCGGCGGGCAGCGAGCCGGCCGGCCCGGCGCATTCGTCGGTGCGCGACGCATACCAGAAGCTGCGCCGCGAAATCCACCTGGCGGTGCTCGAACGCGTCGAGCTCGAGCGCCTGTCGCGGATGCCGCAGGAATCGGTCCGCATGGAGATCGGCCTGCTGATCACGCGTATCCTCGACGAGGAGCGGCTGCCCGCGAACGACATCGAGCGGCGGCAGCTCGCGATCGACGTGTACGACGAGATGTTCGGCTTCGGCCCGCTCGAAGCGCTGCTGCGTGACCCGACCATTTCCGACATCCTCGTGAACACGTACCGGCAAGTCTATGTCGAGCGCTTCGGTCAGCTCGAATTGACCGACGTGACGTTCTACGACGACGCGCACCTGATGAAGGTGATCGAGAAGATCGTGTCGCGCGTCGGGCGCCGCATCGACGAATCGAGCCCGATGGTCGATGCGCGGCTGCCCGACGGCTCGCGCGTGAACGCGATCATCCCGCCGTCCGCGATCGACGGGCCGCTGATGTCGATCCGGCGTTTCGCGGTCAATCCGTTGAAGATGGACGACCTCGTGCGCTACCACAGCCTGACGCCGCCGATGGCCGAGCTGCTCGACGCGCTGTCGCGCGCGAAGATCAACGTGCTGGTGTCGGGCGGCACCGGCAGCGGCAAGACGACGCTGCTCAACATCCTGTCCGGCTTCATTCCGCGCAACGAGCGGATCGTGACGATCGAGGATGCCGCCGAACTGCAACTGCAGCAGCCGCACGTGCTGCGGCTCGAAACGCGCCCGCCGAACATCGAGGGCAAGGGCGAGATCACGCAGCGCACGCTGGTGCGCAACGCGCTGCGGATGCGCCCCGACCGGATCATCCTCGGCGAAGTGCGCGGCGCGGAAGCGCTCGACATGCTCAACGCGATGAACACCGGCCACGAAGGCTCGCTCGCGACGATCCACGCGAACACGCCGCGAGACGCGCTGACGCGGCTCGAGAACATGATCAGCGTCTCCGGCCTGACGCTGCCGCCGAAGACGATGCGCCAGCAGATCGCGTCGGCGATCTCGGTGGTCGTGCAGGCGGCGCGGCTGACCGACGGCAGGCGCAAGATCGTCAGCATCCAGGAGCTGACCGGGATGGAAGGCGACATCATCAACATGCAGGAGATCTTCACGTTCAAGCGAACGGGTGTGGACCGTGACGGTACGGTACGCGGCCACTTCTGCGCGACCGGCGTGCGGCCGAAGTTCGTCGAGCGGCTGCAGGCATTCGGAATCAATTTGCCGGATTCGCTGTACGACCCGTCTCAGCGGTACGAGACGAACTGACGACAGGGCGCCGGTCGCTGCCGGGGAGGCCTCATGAACACGATCTTTTACGGTTTTGTGATTCTCACCTTCGTCGCGGTGGTCCTCGCGATCGAAGGTGGCTATCAATGGTGGAACGCGCGTCACGGCTCTGCCGCGCGCCGGATCGAGTCGCGGATTCGCGCGATGTCGGCCGGCGGCAATGTCCAGCAGGAACGGCTGTCGATCCTGAAGAAGCGGATGCTCGACGAATCGAAGCCGTTTGACCGGCTGCTGCTGCGCATACCGCGCGTGCATCGCCTCGATCTCGTGATCCAGCAGTCGGGTCTCGACTGGACGCTGCCGAAGCTGATCATGCTCAGCGCGGTGTTCACCGCGTTCGCGTGGCTTGCGCTGAGCTTCGCGACATTGCCGCAGCTCGCTGCGCTGCCGCTCGCGCTGTTCGCCGGATGCCTGCCGATGATGTACGTGATGCGCTGCCGCGGGAAGCGGATGCGCAAGCTCGAGCGGCAGTTGCCGGACATCTGCGACATGATCGCGCGTGCGTTGCGCTCCGGTCACTCGTTCACCAGCACGCTCGGGATGGTCGGCGACGAGTTTCCCGACCCGATGGGGGGCGAGTTCCGCATCACGTTCGACGAGGTGAACTACGGCGTGTCGCTGCACGATGCGCTGATGAACCTCGCGACGCGCGTGCCGGTGCAGGACCTGCGCTACTTCGTGATCGCGGTGCTGATCCAGCGCGAGACGGGCGGCAACCTGGCCGAACTGCTCGACTGCATTTCCGCGCTGATCCGTGAGCGTTTCAAGCTGTTCGACAAGGTGCGCGTGCTGTCGGCCGAAGGACGGCTGTCGGCATGGATTCTCGGGTTGCTGCCGTTCGGCACCGCCGCGGTGATGGCGCTGCTGAACCGCGAATTCCTGTCCGTGCTCTGGGAGGATCCGGCGGGGATCAGGATGGTCGGCGGGATGCTGGTGTCGATGCTGTTCGGCCTGTTCTGGATCCGCCGCATCGTCCGCATTCGCGTCTGACGCGTGTGTCAAATAACGAACCCTTGCGAGGCTGTCATGCAAAATCTGAGCGTGGTCCAGGCCGTGATGCTGGGCGGCTTGTTCATCTTCGTGGCCGGCGGCGTGCTCATCGGGATGCTGCTGTTCGCGCCGCGCAGCATCCAGCGCCGGCTCCAGCAGGCCGGCGGGGCCGGGGCGGGCACGACTGGCGCGGCGGGCACCGGCGACGGCGACGATATGGCGTCGCGCTGGGTCGCGAAGCTGGTCGAGCTGTCCACCCCGATCTCGAAGCTGTCGGTGCCCAAGGAAGGTTGGGAGAATTCACCGCTGCGCATCCGGCTCATGAATGCCGGCTGGCGTAACCAGAGCGCGGCCGCGCTGTACTTCACGGCGAAGACGGCGCTCGCACTCGGGCTGCCGTGCGCGGCGCTGCTGGTGCTGATCACGACGTCGCTTGGCGACGAGCGCGCGATCCTGTCGGTGATCCTCGTCGCGCTCGCCGGGATCGGCTACTACATCCCGAACATCGTGCTGTCGCAACGGGTCAAGGTGCGCCAGCAGAAGATCTTCGAGGATTTCCCGGATGCGCTCGACCTGCTGACGGTGTGCGTCGAAGCGGGGCTCGGGCTCGATGCGGCGCTGATGAAGGTGAGCGAGGAGCTGCGGTTCAGCAGCGAGGTGGTCGCGAGCGAACTCGACCTGCTGCTGCTCGAGATGCGCTCCGGCTTCACGAAGGAGACGGCGCTGCGCAATCTCGCCCTGCGTACCGGCGTGGAGGACATCGAGTCGTTCTGCGCGATGCTGATCCAGGCCGACCGGTTCGGCACGAGCATCAGCGAATCGCTGCGCGTGCTGTCCGACATGCTGCGTACGCGGCGGCGGATGCGCGCGGAGGAGCGGGCCGCGAAGATCGCGCTGAAGCTGCTGTTCCCGCTGATCTTCTGCATCTTCCCCGCGCTGATGCTGGTGCTGCTCGGGCCGGCCATGATCCACGTCTATCGTGTGCTGTTGCCGACGTTCGTGGGCATCGGGCAGTGAGCGGCGCACCGGCGTTGCACCGAGATCGTCGATCGAGGTTTTGCGTGCCGGCCGGCCACCCCCGCCGGCCGGCACGGTAACAGGCTTCATGGAGGCTCCCTCCCCAGGCGGCGCCGCGAGACAGGTTGACCATAGCGGCGTCAATGCATCCTGGACCCATGGTCGGCCATGGAACTAGCCGTAGTCCACCGCCCACGCGGGTGGCCCCCTACTGCTTTCGAGAAACCTGCGACGAGGAATCGGCGCGGGCGAGCGCGAAGCGGATCGATGAAACCCGAGTTTACGCGCCGCGCACCCCAGTGAGCGGGCTTGGTTCACGTCAGCGGCCGGATTTCCCGCCGGACGAGAGCGGCCGGGACCCGTCGCATGTGTCATGTCGACACGCGGCAGGCATGCCGGCGTTCGCGATGGCATTGCGATAATCAGTCGCAGTCCTGTTGAAGTGCCGGCGAAACAGGTGCGCCAGGTAGTCGCCGCTTCCGAGCCCGCAGCGGCGCGCGATGGAGTCGATCGGAAGCGCGGTGCGTTCGAGCATCATGCACGCATGTGAAAGTCGGACGTGCGTCAGATAGGCGATGGGCGTCGTGCCGATTACCCGCGTGAAATTGCGCAGCAGGGTACGCTCGCTCATTGCGACGAGACCGGCGGCCTGTCGCACCGTCACCGGGTTGGCGAAGTTGCATGCCATCCACTCGGCAACGTGCCGAATTTTCGTCGACATCGGCCATTCGTTCAGCGGCGCTCGAATCATCGCGGTTTCATCCGGTCGCCCCGTGTTCGCGACGCTATCGTTCGACGAATGAAACGAAATCGTGTTGTTACGCCGAAGCGATTCGCTATTCATGTCATCTTCTCTGCAATGGCAGATCGGGCATGCAAAGGGGCGGATATCCGAGTTAAATGGCAGCAAGCATGGTGTCCTGTCGTGGGTGAGCGGGTATTGTCGACGGTGCTTCGGACAGATGGTGTCCTGATGCATGACAAGGTGCTCGTCATCTGACGATTCGTTGCGGCGCAGGTCTTGATGATTCGGATTCCGTATCTGTACGATTCTTGTCGACGAGGTCTCGATTGCGACTGCGCCGTCCCGCTATTGATTCCCATCATGAGATTCAACCATCGCATCGAGCTGGGTAGCGATCAGTGCGAGCAGATCCCGCCGCACGAAGATGCGTCCGTCGGGCAGGCGCGCGGCCGACGCATGCAGAGAGCGTCCGAGCGTGTCGAGCGCCGAGCGGATGTCGAGCGTGCCGGCGATGGCCCAGTGGCCCGAGCGGTGCGGAGGAAGCTCGCTTTCATCACCGGCAAACAGGGCGATTTCGGTGCGAGCGTGATCGAGCGACCTGCTCAATGCACCGTTTGCGCCGATACAGTTCCAGCAGAATCCATCGGGCCGACGCGCAGCGGGTTTGACGACATGGACGACGATGTCGGCGCCGGCGGCAGCACGATCGCGTGCGATCCGCCAATCCAGTCGAATCTGTCTCGATCGTGGTCCGGCGAGCCATGCTTGAGCGTCGTGTTCGTCGATTCCCCACAACCGCAACGCAATGCGAAGTGCCGCTCCGTCGCCGTGTACGGCGCGCGCATTCGATGCGTTGTCGAGGTTCGGGTTACCGATGGGTCGGGTCATGGGTTGTATGCGCAAGTGAAGGGATGACCATGGTGTGCCTCCATCGGGTCAAAATGTGTCCCGTTCCGCGCAGAAATGCAGATCACGCATGACCGAACGGGATCGCGCGAATCCCTGGAGGGCGCATGCTGTTGCCGTCGTCGTCCGGTGCCGGGCCGGCGCGCTTGCGTTGCGCGCGTGCAATGTCGCGCGAACCATCGCGACATGGGCCCTTGGCCGGGCATCGGGACGCCATTTGTCCCGATGCGCCGCTAATGTTGCGATCCGTATGACCGACGAAGCCGGATACACCACGGCAATCGAGCGGAGTTGACCGCGAGGCGTTCGTCGGCCTGATCGGAAAGTTCTCTCCGAACAAAAGGTCGGGGAGATTTCGCGGCGCCCGAATTTCCGTTGAAAGCGGCGTCGGTCCAGTGCCGTCGCTTCGGTCCAGGCTTTGTCGCCATGTCAGGCCGCAGGACCGAATCGATGTGCGTACAACGTCATTCGAGGATTGAACATGACCAGTTTCCCGTCACCGCTCGAGAGTCTTGCAGCGTTTGCCATCGCGTTCGCCGCTGGGGTGTTGTCAACGGCCGCACTCGTCAAATACATCGACAAGGTGGGTGCCGATGCAAGGCGGGAGGCCATTGAAGGCAGCTGAGCGCGCCTTCGGGCGCCAACATGCCGGATTGCCGGAGAGTGGTTCAGGTCGCGCGGGCATACCGACGGCGTTGCCTGAATCTCCGACTTTCGGGCAGATCTCCGATCGCAGGAGAGGGCATTCAAGAAATCGGGTCAGGTGTCGTTAACCATTGAAGTTCCATTTTCAACGCCCGGATTGATCGCCATGCCAGACCTCGATCGCGACATCATGCGCTTGTTGCCGGATGCCGGCACCCAGGCGGATTACGTGAGCACGCCAGACCTGTATTCGCGCATGCAGGAGACCGTGCCCGACATCCCGTCGATCAAGACCGTGCTGCGTCGTCTCTCCGAACTGGAGGCACGCGGCCTCGTCGAGACCGATCGGCGCGGTACGGCATCGGTATGGCGGCGCAAGGCCGGTGCGAGCGGAATGGCGGCGAAGGCCGGTTCGATCATGAGCTTCGATGAGGCGCTCGCGCTGCAGACGCTACGGCGCTTTTCATCGCGGCAAATTCCGGGGCTCGTTGCCGATTCGATTTCCGCGCTGTTTCAGATCGCCGAAACGCGGCTGCAACGGCCGGTCAGCGAATCCGAGCGCAAGTATGCCCGCTGGACCACCAAGGTCGCGGTCGAGAGCGGCGGCTTCTCGCTGCACTATCCGGCAATCGATCGCAAGATTTTTGCGGCGGTGTCGCGCGCGCTGTTCGAAGAGCGCAAATTGCGGATCGTTTACCGGCCGCGCCACAACGCGGACAACGAAAAGTCGAAGGTCGTGCTGCCGCTCGGCCTCGTCGAAGTGGGCGGCCTCGTCTACATGGTCGGCGGCACGGAAGGCCGGCCGGAACCGACGCTGTACCGTATGGACCGGCTCTGGCGCGCCGAGGCGATGCTCGAACCGTTCGACTATCCCGTGTCGTTTTCGCTCGAGGTCTACGTCAAGCAGCAGCGTCGCTTCGACTTCATGGTCGACAAGGAAGTGGCGCTTTCGCTCAAGTTCGTCAACCAGGCCGGTGACCATCTGCTGGAGGCGCCGCTGTCGCTCGACCAGACGACACATCGCGCAGGCGATGCGCTGTTCGTGCAGGGCACCGCGATGCTGAGCCAGCGGTTGCGCTGGTGGCTCCGGTCGTTCGGACCGAACGTCGAGGTGCTGGGTCCGGCGAGCCTGCGCGCCGAGCTGGCAGCCGAGGCACGTGCGCTCGCGCAGATCTACGGCGAATAGCGGGCGACTCATGGCACTGATCTTTCCGAGTGGCTGGGACGCGCTTGCCGTCAGTGGCGCGGCACGGCGCGAAATCGAGACGCTCGAGACGTTGCGCGACAGCTTGCCGGACAGCTACACCGTCTACCACGGCGTGCACTGGACCCAGCTCGACAAGGGTTTTGCCATTTTCGGCGAGGCCGATTTCGTGATCGTGGGGCCATCGGGCCGTGTGCTGGTGATCGAGCAGAAATCCGGCGCGCTCGAAGAAACACCCGACGGACTGGCCAAAGTTTACGGGGCGACCCGAAAGAGCGTGTCGTCGCAGTTGGCCAGGACGATCGCGGGCATGCACGGCCGTTTCAAAGCGGCGTTCGGGGCGATGCGGTATCGGCTCGAGGAGTTGCTGTACTGTCCGGACTACCGTGTGGCGCAGCCGGAAATCGCCGGCGTCAACCCGGAGCGGATCGTCGACTCGGAACGCCGCGCCGCGCTGCCGTCGATCATCCAGACCATCCTTCCCGCCGACGAGCCGCGCTTTCCCGGCGCCGACCGGATTCACGCGTTCCTGGCCGACGAGTTGTCACTGATCCCGGACGTGGGCGCGACGATCGGCGAGGCGGCTCGCATCGTCACGCGGATTTCGGGCGGCCTCGCGACGTGGGCGCGTGCGATCGAATGCCGGCCGTTCCGCCTGCGGGTGATCGGCACGGCCGGCTCCGGCAAGACGCAGCTCGCGCTACGCGTGCTCGAAGACGCGTCGAAGGCCGGCCGGCGCGCGCTCTATCTGTGCTTCAACCGGCCGCTGGCCGATCATCTGCGGCGGATCGCGCCGGCCGATGCCACGGTGCTCACCTATCACATGCTCTGTCAGCAGGCCGCAACCCGGCACGGCGAGACGCTCAACTTTTCCGACGGTGCCGTGTTCGAGCGGCTCGAACGCGTGTTCGGGGAGTCGCCTCCGAGCGACGCCGAGCGTTTCGACACGATCATCGTCGACGAGGGGCAGGACTTTCTGCAGGAATGGGTGGCGCCGATCGAGCGCCTGCTCCGTGGCGACGGGCGGTTGTGGTGGCTCGAGGATCCGATGCAGAACCTCTATCTGCGAGACGGCGTCGAGCTGCCGGGCTGGGTCGAGGTGAGGGCAGTGTCGAACTATCGCAGTCCGCGGGACATCGTGCGCTTCGTCGGTGCGTTCGCAGGCGCACCGATGGGATTCGAGGCGGCGAGCCCGTTCGACGGCTTGGATGTCGGCCTCATGACCTACGCCGATACAAGTGCCGCGCAGACGACGCGGCAGGCGATCGATGCCGCGCTCGCGGCCGGTTTCGCACTGCCGGATATCGCGCTGCTCAGTTTTCACGGACGAGACAAGTCGCTGTTCACCGTGCTGGACCGGCTCGGCAGGCACACATTGCGCAGCTTCACCGGCACATACGATGCACACGGCGAGCCGGTTTACCGGGACGGCGAGTTGCGGTTCGAATCGGTGTTCAGGTTCAAGGGGCAAAGTGCGCCGTGCGTGATCCTGACCGAGGTCGATTTCGAGAAATTCGACGAGATCGCGCTGCGCCGGCTGTTCGTCGGCGCCACGCGCGCGACCGTCAAGCTGATCGTCGTGATGTCCGATCGCGCCGCACGGATGTTGATGGAGCGGATCGGGTAGCGGGCTAAACCGGGAGCGGGACAGCCCATGACGTGTGCGTCCCCTGCCATGGATTCATCATCGTTGGGGTGTCGTTCATGCAGATGTCGTGGGGGCTATTGGGCCCTGAATCGCTGATGGTTGAACGCCGGACGCGGACGCTGAATCTCGGCGCGTCAGTGCGGGCGTTCAACGAACTGGCGGTGCCGGGGCTGGGCGGGCTGTGGTTCGCCAAGCAGTTGTTCATGGCCACGCTCGGGGTGCGCGCGGCGGAACAAGCGCGTGCGAGCCGGCTGAAGGTGACCAATATCGAAGCGGGAAACGCGATCGAGGCGATTGCGTGCTGGTCCGGGTTCCGCCGCAACGGACATGCGCAGGATGCACGCCTGCGCGGATTTCGCAAGCTCGACGGCCAGCAGAACCTGACGTTCGCGCGGGTACGCAAGCCAGGATTCTATGTCAGCCAGCCGATGCGCATGTCGACCGTTCAGGCGCTGCCGTCGCTCGGTCTCGTCGAGACCGGCGCGAGCCGGTTCAATGCGTTCCGCTGCACGTCGACCGGGGCTGCGCTGATCGACGCGCAGGCCAGCCGTTACGAGCCGTGCTACTACTCGCACGGCGTGCTGGATTATCTGGTGCATTGGATGAGCCGCGGCGAGCGTCTGACGGACAAGGACGAGCTGGCCGATGCGTTGTCGCCGCTGGTGCCCATGGCGCCGGATGCGCTGCAACTGGTCGCGCAGCAGTTGCGCGTCGGCGGTGGCGACACGGATGCCCGGCAGGCGAGGCGCCGGGCCGCGCTCGCGTGGGTGAACACGGTGCGCGAGGGGGGCGACGAGGATCGCACGCTCGGTTGGGACCGGCGGCCCGGCGCGATCGATGATGCGCACTGGAACGACTTGCGCGCGGGTGCCCGGCTGTTTCGTGCCCGGGACGAAGCGCTGGCCGTGCTCGATGCGCTGGAAAGCGCGATTGCGGCCAATGGAAGCCGGCCTTGCTTCGTGCTCGGCACTCCCATTCCCGATGCCGTTGCGGAGCGGCTCGAGATGCTTGCCGTCGCCGCGCAAGCGTTCCTCGACGAAGGACATGACGATGTCGGCGCGAATCAGTTTTGCCGCGAATGTATCGATCCCGATCATACGAAACGCCTGGAGACACTGGTGATGCGAGATGAACGGGTCTTGCGCTTCAAGCATGGGCAGGTCGTTCCGGGGCCGGCCTTTCGGGCCGGCGCGACCGCTGCGGCGGAGCCGGCCGAATCCGACGAAGCGGCGCCGACGGTGCGCGCGGGGATCGTCTGGCCCGTGGGCATCTCGTATCGCATCCAGAACCTGTTCCTGCTGAATGCCGATCTGCACGGCCAGCTCGAACACTGGCTCGAACCCCGCAACCCGGAGGCAGGCGCATGAGCGGGAACGCACAGGCCGTCAGGCGGCCGTCGCTGGCACAACTGTTCGATGCGCCGGATGCCTATCTCGGTCACTTCGGGTGGCTGTGCGGTTATTCGGCCGATGCGGCGTTTCTCAACGACGCGCAGGAGCGCTTTACAGGCCAGACCCATGCGCGGCGAGCGGCCGGCGGCCGCGTTGCGCTCGCCATGATGCTCGATCCGGGCAATCCGCTGATCACGGTGGTCGACGTGCCGGGCCTGATTCATCTGCCCGTGCGAAGCGGCCTGGTGCGTCCATTCCGTCTGTTGCACGCGAAAGTGGCGTTGCTTGGCTTTCGTCATCAGGAGGACGCCTCGCGTTGGCGCGTGCGCCTGATCGTCTCCACCGGCAACTGGACGCGCCAGACGCTCGAGGACAGCCTGGATCTCGTGTGGAGCATCGACGTCGCCAGCGACGCGCTGGCCGCCGGCGACGTCGACACGAAGACGGCGTGTGCCGACGTGCGTGCGGCGTGGAGAATGATCGAGCGGCTCATGCCGCATTTCGATGCGCGCATCTTCTCGGCCATTGGCGGGGCGTTGCCGGGGGAATCGGCGCACGCGGATGGACAATTGCGCCAGTGGATTGCGCAGTGCGAGCAGGCCGCCGGTCGCGCACGCCCTCGCTTCATCGACAACTGGGACAAGCCGTTGCTGACGCAACTGCCCGCGTTGGCGGAGCGTGCGGCGGGTGGGGCGGCGTGCAACCGGCTCGCGATGGGCTCCGGTTTCTTCGAGTCGGTACCGGACAAAGCCGGTGGCGCGCCGCCTTCGCTGCTGAAGATCATCGCCGAGCTGCAGCGCGCCGGTCGAATCACCGCGAACTGTCAGATCGACGTGTTCGTCAATCCCGACGCGTGCCAGGCGGTCGCAAGCTCGGTCACCGCACTGGCGGAGCATGGCGTGACGGTGCGAAGCGCGCACGCGCCGGAAGCCGTGTTCGGCAAGGCGGCGAACGAGCGGCGGTTGCTGCACGCCAAGTTTCTGTTCGCCGCGAACGAGCGCGGCAACTCCAATGCATGCACGAGCGCGTGGCTCTATCTGGGTTCGGGCAACCTGACGAAGCCGGGTTTCCTGTCGTCCGCCAATACGCGCGGCGGCAACCTGGAAGCCGGAGTCGTGTTTGCCGCCGATCAATTGCAATGGGAGGCGCGGCGCGGTGTGCCACCGGAGCAGGTCGTCGGCAACGTGCTGCCGGTGCATCGCGGCGCATCCATCGAGACCGATCAGGCGCTCACGCCGGGTGCCGACATGCCCGAGCGTCCCGACGAATGCGTGGCGGCGCCGGTTGCATGGTTGACCTGGTGCGACGCCGATGCGTCCGGGCCGGCCGGATTGCGCCCGTCCGAACCGATGGACGGGTTGTCGCAAATGGACGTGCTCGATCCCGCCGGGGCACCGTGCGTCAGGCGCGCCGATACGTTCGTGTGGCCGGGCGATCGTCCGCGGCAAGTCGAGGTTCGCTGGGTCGATGCGGCCGGCTCGGGCAGTGCCACCGTACCCGTGCTCGACGAGTTCGGGCGGGTTGCCGCGACGCCCCTCACGTCGCTGGACGTCGACGAAATCTGGTGGCAGCTCGCCAGCTTTCCGATGGCACCGGACGACGATGGGCCGGATCGCTTCGGCGAAGGCTTCGATCCGGCACTCACCGTTGCATCCGGGGTCGCGACCGCCGACGGGCGCACTTACCCCATCCGCCAGATGATGGAACTCGTCGAGAACATCGCGCAGCGCCAAACGGCGATCGACGTGGCGGACTGGCCCGCGTGGTGCAGCAGGCTGGAGCAGACGCTCGCTCGCGCCGCGGACAGCGCCGGGGTAACGGCCTTTGCCGAACTCAAGCTGAATCCCTTGTCACCGTTGCGGGCAGCACCCTTCCGGCCGGTGTTCGCGGAAACCGGCAACAGCGTTGCCGGTGAGCGATATGAAGCGGCACTGACGACCATTGAACAGGCTTGGGCGGTCGACATGCTGCCGCCCTTGGGGAGCACGAGATGAAGCACGTATTCGAAGGGTGGGAGGCGGTCGGTGCGCGGCTGATGGGCCTCGCCGACGCCGCACAGGCCACGGCCGACGAGCCGGCGCGGGCCGCCGGCTGGCGACTGAACGACGGGCAGCGCGCGAGCCTGCGCGCAATTGCCCGCCGGTTGCCCGAGAATGGGCTGATCATCGCGGACGAGGTCGGCATGGGCAAGACTCGGATCGCGGTAGCCGTCGCGCGGGCCGTGATCGATTGCGGCGGGCGTGTCGCGATCCTCGTGCCGCCCGGTCTCGGATATCAGTGGCGTTCGGAATTGCGAGACGGGAAGGTGCAGTCGCCGCTGCTGTTGCGCAGTCTCTGGCAATACTTGTGCGCATGGCAAAACGACGATCCCGCGCTGCGTAAGCCCTGGTTCGACGAACGCGCGGTACTGATCTCGCATGCATTTGCCAACTGGTCGCTCGGCGGAAACCGTCACGCATGGCGCTGGCGGCTGCTGCCGGCGCTCTGCGCACGCTGGCGTGAACCCCGGCGCGGTAGCCAGCCGTCACGGCGCGGCGATCGCGAACTGGAATACCTGCGCCGTGCGGTGGCCGGCATCGTCGAGGCGGCGTCGATGGAGGCGGACGGGCCGATGGCGCAGCGTCTGACCACGCTGGTCGGCGAGATGATGCCGGCAGACGGGCGCCGTATGGGCCTGAACGACGCGGCAGCGTACCGCAGCGGCGGTACGCTGCGCCCGGCCCTCGAGCGCGCGGTCGGAACGGGCCTTGGCGCGTTCGATCTGGTCATCATCGACGAGGCCCACAAGAGCCGTGGCGACGACAGCGGCTTGTCGAGACTGCTCGACAACGTGGTGCTCGCGTCGCCGTCCGCACGGCGCATTGCGCTGACGGCGACACCGGTGGAACTCGATTCCGGGCAATGGAAGCAGACGCTGGCACGCATCGGCGCCGATACCGAAACGGTGGGCAACGTGATCGAGCAGTATTCGCAGGCGGTCCGGCGGGTTCGTCAATGTATCGGCAACGACGACGCACGCGACGCCTACAAGACGGCGGCATCGGCGTTTCGCGATGCGCTCGCGCGCTGGGTGCTGAGGCGCGACAAGCGCAATGACCGCTACGTACAGGCGTTCGCACGAATGGCGGGCGAACCGGGGCACGCGTATCGGCGCGAACGCGAGATCGTGGTCGATACCGCTCAGCTCGACGACGGGTGGAAGCAGGCGGTATGTGCGGCCGAGTCCCTGTCGTTCGTCGGCCGGCAAGCGGACGCCGACTGGTCGAGCATGGCATCACGTTTGCGGCTGACGATGGGGAACGGCCACGGCATCGCGACGCTGATGGATCGTGCGACACACGATGCCGAGGCCGATCGCAAGCAGGAGGAGCATGATCAGAAGGCGTCGGCCGAACCGGTGAGGGCGGATCAGCCGTCCGACGCCGACGACAAGGCCCGACAACGCGCGCAATTCTGGATCGACGTCGCAACGCGCCCGTTTGGCGATGGACAAGGCCCGCTTTACGACCATCCCGCGATCCTGGCTGCCGTCGCCGCGATCGAGGCCGTCACGCGGCGCGGTGAAAAGGTGCTCGTGTTCGGCCGGTTCACGCGCCCGTTGCGGGCGTTGGTTGATCTCCTCAATGCGCGCGAGATGCTGACCTGTCTCGACGCAGGCAAGCCGTGGCCACAGAGCAAGTTGCATGATCGCGAGTGGCCTGCGGTGCAGGCGGCACATCGTCAATTGAAGCGCGCCGGCGCGCTTGAACGCAGCGAGCTCGAACACGCGCTCGGGCAGAACTACAGGGCACTCGAGAGCGAGCGCGAAAAATATCGCGGCGACTTGCTGAGTCTGATCGAGCAGGGCTGGGCCGGCGACACGTCGAATCCCTGGGCGAGAAATCTGTTCGATGCATTCGGGCGGGCCGCCGACACGCGGCGCGCCGGCAGTGCCGACGCGAATCCGCGTGCCCTTGTCGCACGCGCGATGCACGCGCTACGGGGCAACGATCTGGAGCGGCGCGATCCGTCGGCTTATGCGGCGGCCTTCATCGAGTTGGTCGAAGCGACCAGCGATCGCGACGTCGAGCAGGTCGACATGGATGCCGCTGGCGACGCGGATTTCGATGACGTCGATTTCAATGCGGCATGGAAGACGATCGAAGACCGTCTGAACGAAGAGTTCAACCGTCCCGAGGGCGGCTTCGCCCGCCTGATGCACGGCGACACGAAGCCGGAGACGCGCCGGATGCAGCAACTTGCGTTCAATCGGGCGCATGTCTATCCGCGCGTGCTCGTCGCGCAGTCGATGGTCGGGCGCGAAGGGCTCAACCTGCACCGTGCATGCCGAACCGTGGTGCTGTTGCATCCGGAATGGAATCCCGCGGTTGTCGAGCAGCAGATCGGGCGCGTCGACCGCCTCGGCAGTCTTTGGGAGTCGCTGATCGAAGCCGGGAGACACGTCGAACAACCGCACGACGTCCCGCGAATCGAGTTTTGCCCGGTCGTATTCAAGGGGACCTACGACGAAGTGAACTGGCGCGTGCTGCACGAGCGCTGGGAAGATCTGCGCGCGCAGCTGCACGGTGTCGTCGTCTCGTCGAATCTGGCAGATCGTCACCCGGAGCTGGCCGCATGGATCGACGAGATCAACGACGCTGCGCCGGATTTCACGCCGCCGCCGGAATCCACTGCCGAACCGTCCAGCGTCATGCAGCGCACGGCGCAGAACGATGACCAGTTCGGGGCGCGCGATACCGGACAGGAGCGTCGCGGCTGACGCTGTCTGCCAGGGCATGCAATTGCCCGGCGCGGGCATCCGTGTGCGACTGCCCGCGCCGGGCGGCGCGCCCCGATCACGCGCCACGCACATTGCATTCACTCCACCGCGGGCTCCGGACATGAATTGTCCAAAGCCCGCTTTATCTTTCGTTGCCTGCAGGTTCCGGCATCGGTTCGTGCCCTAAAGATCGGCATGCAAATGCCGTTAGATCCGTTGCCGCCGTCTACTCCCGGCGCGCAGGCCGGGCACGGGGGAACGATGCCGGCAGGCTCACTTCATCATGTCACTGGATTTTCATGCAAAGCGCGCGGGCAGGACACGCTGAACTCGGCAAGGTGATCGATCAGATCCGGACCATCATCTCGAGCGACGACTCGGTCGGCAACTACTTCGACGACGAACATCGATGGTTGAACGACCGCGAGCGAATCTGGCGGAACGACGTGTTCCGTATCGGCCTGCTGGGCGTTACCAGTTCCGGAAAGTCGACGCTCGTCAATGCGCTGCTCGGTGCGGAGCTGCTGCCGCGCGCGGTGCGCCCGAGCTCCAACAGCCTGGTCGTGTGCGAATGGGGCGAACAGCTCGAATGCACGATCCATTTCGACGCGCCTGGCGTGAAGCCGAAGCTGTTGACCGGCGGCACCATCACCAAACGGCTCAAATTCTACGCGGACGAAGAGACCAATCCGGGCAACCGCGAAGGCGTCGCGGAGATCCGGCTGCGCTCGCCGGATTTCCGGTTCCGGCGCGGCGTTGCGTTGATCGATACGCCGGGACTCGATGCGGCGGGCCATGACGACCATGAGCGGCTGACCCTGGAGGTGCTGCTGCCGACGGTGGACGTCGTCGTATTCCTGACCACCTGCAAGGCCAATTCCGACGAGAAGATGCGCGACTACGTGTGCATGGCGGACGAACTCGGCAAGCCGATCGTCGTCGTGCAGAACATGATCGACAGCGTGGTCGCGAAGCTGGGGCCGAAAGGCGACGAACAGAAGAGTCGCACCGAGGTGCTCGCCGAGCATCGCCGGCGCGTCGCCGGCGTGATGGGCAAGGCGGGCCTGCCGTCCGTGTCGATCTCCCAGGTCTCGGCCAGGATGGCGCTCGAGCAATGGGACGATCGTTCCGGGATGCCCGAATGCGTCGGGCTGATTCAGCGGCAGCTCGATGCGCTGGCGCCCGCGATCGCCGACGGACGCCGCCGGCAACTGGATGACTGGCTGAACAAGTTGATCGAGCGCGAGCTGAAGCCAGGCGATCAGGCCGCCGTGCTCCGTCGTCAGCGCAAGGAGGCCGAGTGGCTGTCCGTGCTCGGCACGGAGCTTGCCGCGCGTTACGTGTGGTTGCGCGTGGAGGCCGCGCGCGAGTCGACCGAACGCACCGCCGAAGCCGTTGCGCTACGGAGCGAAGCCGCGACGCTGACCGCGACCGGCATCGACGCCGCCTATGCATTGAAGGCGAGCGTCGAGAAATGGCAGAAGCAGTCGGTGAAGGCGCTCAGCGAGTTGAACAAGCGCCTGAATGTGCAAATCGCGGAAGATTGCACCACCCTGAATCTGCGCACCGAGGATATCGACCTTGCCGCGAAGCTGGCGCGACCCGCCAGCACGCTCCAGTTCGAGACAGCCGAACGCTCGCGAACGGTGAAGACCGAACAATCGAGCAACTGGGGCTGGTTGAAGCGCAAGGTCGATTTCTTCGATCAGAACTGGGGCTACAACGAACGAACCGAGAGCTGGACGGAAATACGCAATATCGATGCGTTCCGAAAGGCCGTCGAGCAGGCAGTCGACAAGGAGCTCGACTTCGTCGACGGGTTCGTCGAAGCGGTCGTCAAGCGCACCGAGCAGATCGGCAAGCAATTCAAGGACGAAATCGCGGCGCAGGAGCGAGGCGTGCTCGCGAAGATGTCGGCGGCCAGCGCGATCGTGCAACGCAAGGCCATCGCGCAGCAACTCGAGGCGTTGCTGGTCGAGCCGCGCCAAACGCCCCGTGCTCCGCGTATGGATGCCGACGTCACGCCGATGACCGTGCCCGTCGTCGAGCCCGAATGGCACGACATCGACGTACCGGCGGCCACGGCGTCGATGGCGCGTCTCGCGAAACTGATCTCGCGGCGGCGCTTCCCCGATGTGCGGGATCAGGTGCTGACCGGCGCGACGGCCAGGCGTTCGCGCGACGGCAGGCGCGTGCTGATGCTCGGCTACGACGCGGACAGCCTTGGCGACTTCGTGAACCGGTTCTGGTTCGACGCGCTGACCGTCGATGCGGGCAGGGTGGAGGGCTTCGCGTCGCACTACTTCGACGGGGGCCGCTTTGACCAGATCGCGATGGCCGTGCCGGACGCGGACGCGCTCGACAAGGTGCACGACTTCCTGACGTCACCGTGCGTGATCTTCCTGATGCTGGACATTCAGCAGATCGGCGCGACGAAGAGCGCGCTGGATCGCACCGACATTCGCTACAAGTCGCTCAAGCATCCGATCATCGCCGTCGTGCAATCGATCCGCGAGCTCGAGCAATCCGATTCGATTGCCGAAGCATTGCGCGAGCTGAAGACGCTGTGCGACGAGCGGGGCTATCGGCTTGCAGGCGCGCTGGTCAACGACGAGAAGGACGTCTACTCGATGCTGGCAAACCGCCTGCTGGTTCCGGACACGCCGTTCGCAACCATTGCCGAGGAAAAGCAGTTCATTGGCGGGCTTCCCGAATACAACCGAAAAGATGCCGCCGCGATCATTCGCTCGTGGAAAGCGGTCGCGGCCTGATATCCGTTCCAAGGAAAACCATGAACAACCACACGCGTATCACCGTCGACGACGAGACTCGGCGGGTACTCGACGAACTCAGCGGGCACCTCGCACAGACGCCCCCGTGGGCCGGCCGGCTCACGGACGATCTGCAGACTGAAATCCGCGATGCGACACGCGGTGCGCTGGCCGCGCCGATCAAGTCGATCGGGCAGATCGACGCCCAACTCGTCGCACTCCAGGCCCGGATCGCAGCGGTCACCGACACGCTCGCCGGATTGACCGGCTCGTCGCAGACGCTCGACGGCCGTGTCGGCGCGCTGACGGCGGTGCTCGAGCAGCAGGTGCGTGCGGTCGACGCCCTCGCCGCGCGCAGCGACGAGGCGAACCAGGCTGCGGCCGCGCAGACGCGGACCATCGCCGGGCTGCAGCAGCAGGCGCAGACGACGAACGATAAGGCGGACGCGTTGCATGCGATCGCCGATGTGCATGAACGTCAGCTTGCCACCCTGATCGATCACGCACAGAAGCTGGGTGCGGCTACCGAAGCGTTGCTCGGGACGCACGCGCTGTTGCTCGACGTGCAAACGGCCCAGGCCACCCAGCGGGATGTGCTGCAAACCGTACTGCGGCGCGTCGATCACCTGTCGAAGCCCTGGTGGAAGCGTTTGTTCGGCGGCGCGGGGGAAGCACGATGACGAATCGCACCGTGATGCTCGAATTGCTGGCCGCGCCGCAATGGCAGATGCTCGGCGAACGCTACGATCCGCAGGCTCCGAACCAGGCCGCACCGGGCCTCGTCGAGCGCTTGCGCGCGTACCGTGGCCAGCTGTCGGCCGAGCGCTTTGTGCTGCCGATCGCCGGTATCCAGGGGAGCGGCAAGAGCACGTTGCTGAATGCACTGGCATTCGACGAGCCCGTGTTGCCGATCGATGCGGACGAAACCACCTGCGTGCCGGTTGAAATTGCCTGGGCGGCCGAGCAGAGTCCGCACGCGCAGGTTCACTTCGCAGATGGCCGCGTCGAAACGCTGCCTTGCACCGAGGATGCGCTGCGCTCGGTCGTGCACAACGAGCACAATCCCGGCAACGCCAAACAGGTGACGCGTGTCGTGCTCACTTCGAACCGCGAGCTGTTCCGGCATGGGCTGGTGCTGGTCGACCTGCCGGGCGTCGGCAGCCTGACGCAGGCCAACCGGGAAACCACGCAGCGGTACCTCGCGGAAGCGGTCGGCGTGATCTTCATGCTGCGCACGGTTCCGCCGCTGACCCGTTCGGAAGCCGTGTTTGTCCGGATGCAGTGGGCGTCGCTACGGACGGCGATCTTCGTGCAGAACCGCTGGAACGACGAGTCCGACGACGAGGCGCAGGCCGGCCGCGAGCACAACGAGAAGGTGTTGCGGCAGATTGCCGAGCAGGCCGGCATTCCGATTGACGCGCCGCCCGCGATTCATGTCGTGAACGGATTCGATGCGCTGCGCGGTGCGCTGAGCCGGAACGACGGACTCGTCGAGGCGTCGGGGCTGGCCGCACTGGGCGCCGAACTCGGTCGCTTCGGCACCGAATGGGCGGTGCGTGTAGCCGACGTCGTCGCGACGGCGATCGGCGCGGATCTCGACCGGGCGGCCGCTGTCGTCGGCGGCCGCCTGGCCGAAACGAAGCTCGATCGCAGTGCGCACGCGGCCCTCATGGCGGAGGACGCGCGGCAGTATATGGAGCGCCTGAAAGCGCTCGACGAGCGCGGTGCGCGCATGCGGGACGATGCGGACGCATTTCGCCGGGCCGTGCGGCAGCAGTTGCGGGCGTGGGCGGACGAGAAGGGTACGGAACTGCGCCGGCGCATGCAAACCAAGATGCGGGCGGGCATTGTCGACGGGCCGCGCCTGTCACGTGCGCTGAAAGACGAACAGTCGGACGCGACCGACGACATCTTCAATCAGGTGCAGGACGATGCACTTGCGATGCAGGAGCGCTTGCGCATGGATCTCGACGGGCTCGACGCATGGTCCGCCGACATGCCGGATATCACCTTCACGGTCGACAAGGCGGAAAGCACGCGATTCGAGAATCTGGCTGGCCGTATCGGAGGCGCCGCGGGCGGCGTGTGGGCGGCCGTGGAAGCAGGCGCGCTGGTCGGCGGTTTCGGCGGACCGATCGGCGCGCTGATCGGTGGTGCCGTCGGCGGCCTGCTGGGTGCGATGGCGGGCAATTGGCTCGGCGGCAAGGCCAAGGAAGGGGTGACCGTGCTTCGCGCGCGCGCCGTGGAGCCAGAAGTGTTTGCCGCCATCGACCGGTACGTGTCGGAGACGTCGGCCGCGCTCAACCGGATCGCCGACGAATTCGTCGACCATCTCGACGCGGTACTCGAACACTGGCGCGCGGCGAAGTCGGCCGCATACGAGCAGGAGCGGCAGGGCTCGCTGTCGATGATGAACCTGTCGGCCGACGAGAAAGCGCGCGCGGCTGACGGCCTGACCGCCGATCTCGACGCAATTGATGCGTTGCGCGGCAAGCTGACGGAGGCACGGTAATGACGACTCGCTCCCACCACTGGATCGACGGGGCCGGCCAGCTCGTCGACCTGCTCGAACACAGTGGCGACGACACGCGGGCGAGCCTCGCGCGCCTGCTGCTGAATCGTCTGACGTTGCCGCAGGCGTATGTGACCGTCGTTGGCGAGACCAGCACCGGTAAATCGTCGCTGATCAACGCGCTCCTCGGGCAGGATCTGTTGCCGTCGAGCGCGCGTCCGACGACCGGCATGGTCACCCATGTCGCGTGCCGCGACGAGGCTGCCTCGCGCTACTTCGCGATCTATCGCGACGCGACCCAGGAAACGATCGAGTACGAGCGGTTCCGTGCGCTGAGCGAGGCGCCCGAAGGCGATGTGTTGCGTCTGCAGGTCCGGACGAGACCCAAGGCCGCCGGAAACGTCGGCCTGCACGTGTTCGATACGCCGGGCTACAACGCGGTGCTGAGCGAGCACGAGGAAGTGCTGATGAACTTCCTGCCGAACAGCGACGTGATCGTCTTCGTCGTGGGCTACCGCACCGGCTTCGGCCAGTCCGACCAGGATCTGTTCGAGGCAATCTCGGCTGCGACCGCGCACGACACCACGATTCCGCTGGTGCTGGCGATCAACCGCGTGCCGGCAGGTTGCGGCCCCGACGACAAGCGCGTGGCCGAGATCCGGCGGCTGGCGGAAGACGGACTCCGGCGGCCGCTGACGCTGCAGCTCATCGCGTCGGCGAACGGCGTGCCGGTCGCACAGGCACCGCTTGCGGCCGACGGATTGTGGGACGAAGTGCGCCGGCACGCGTTCGATTCCGTCGTGCTCGAGACCGTGCAGGAACGGCTGCAGGAGAACGTGCTCGCCGTGCTCGACGATGCCGACACGGTGCTCGAGCGCGAGGAAGCCGCGCTGTCGGCCGATGCCGACGAAGCCGAGGCGATCGTGCGCGCACTGGACATCACGCGTGCGGCCAGGGCCGAGTCGCTGCGTGAAATCGAACGGACGATGGCGAACCTCGAAACCGCGCTGCCGCGTTTGCTGGATTCCCTCGTTGGCGCGTCGCTGCAGCAGGTTGAAGTCGAAATCCAGGGCGCAGACAAATGGCTCGGCTTCAACGATTGTGCGCAATGGGTTGCGAGCCATTGCCTGCCGTTCGAGGTGCGCCGGATCGGTCGCCAGCTCGAGGCGCACATGGAGGTCGAGATGGTGGCGCTGAACCGGCGGCTCGAGGAAATCGCGAATACCGCGATCGGTGAGCTCGACAAGACCGTGTCGTTGCGGCCGGACGATCCGGTGCGGCGCTTCACGCTGAACGTATCGCGCACGATCGCGCAGCGCCTGGCCGGCAACGCCGTGAACGCGATGCTGAAAGGGATCGGCGGTGTCGGCGGCGCGGCCGCCGGCGCGGGCAACCTCGCGAAGATGGCGGTCAAACGGATCGGCGAGCTGTTCGGCCAGCGGTTCGGGCGCGAAGTCTACGACCAGATCGGCCGCGTTTTCACGAAGCGCCTGATGGAGCGACTGACCGTCGCGGTGACGGTGCTCGTCGAGATCGGCTCGTTCGTCTACGAGGCGCAGGTCTGGCAGCGCAAGCTGATCGAGCAGAGCCGCGAGGCCGTCGGCAATTGGCGAGCCGATATCGATCGGGTGCTGCGCGATCAACACCTGCCGTTGCTGCGCACGTCCAACGTGGCGATCGTCGACGAGCTGTACGGCGAATTTGAAAACAATCCGGTGGCGGCGCCCGAGCGCGCCGCTCGCCTGGCCGATGTGCAGGGCACGCGCCAGCAGTTGGCGGGTTTGCGTACCCGACTGACACAGACGGTCAATCCCTGAACACGAAAGGAATAGATGATGAGCGATGATTCGATGGATCTGCCGGCCCGCCGGCCGGCAACGCTGCCTGCCGAACGTTCCGGCCCGCCGGCGACCGGCCGCGGTGGCTTCACCGAGCGGCAGGTCGACGCGCTGATCGCCGGCGGCACGCAGGCGGCAACCAACATGCTGACGATCGCGACCAATCTCTCCGAGATCGCGAAAATCCGCGCGAACTCGCAGGCACAGGTCGATCAGATCGAGGCACGCACCCGTCAGGTACGCGAAGCGTTCCGCGCCGAAGTCGAGCGCCTGTCGGTCATGCGCGACACGATCGTTACCCGTGGCGACACGGCGGTCAAGCTGATCCGCGAAGTGCTCGCCGGCATTCCGGAATCCGACCCGCAGTCGCGTCAGCAGGCGCTGGAGATGCTGACGAAGATGGTCGAGGTGGTCGTCGCGGATCCCGGTGCATCGTCGGTGCCGCGGCCGTGATCGCCGATTTTTCCTCGATCGCCGTCGATCTCGTCGAGCTGGTTCGCGCGTTGGAGCTCGAGCGCGCGACTCAGCTTGCGCAGGCGGCGCGGCGCGACGCACAGCGGTCGCATTTCGACGATCGTCAGCAGACCGTCCATGCACTGACGCTGGCGATCGTTGACGCGAAGAAGCAGCGTGCGAAGCTGTTCGACGTGGTGGACGCGCTGCCGTCGTCCGAGCAGGCGCATGCGCGTCACACGGTCGAAGGCATCTGCCGCCTGTTGTTCGATGAACAGATCGCGTCACTGGTGACGCGCAAGCGGCAGATCTCGCGGCCGTCTCGATAGGGTGTCACGGGCGGTGAAGGCGCGGATGTTGCGTCAATCAGAAAAGGGGCAATCAATGAATCGCCATGACTTCGTTGCGCAACGTCCGGTAGCGGACTTCGTGACGTGGCTCGCCGAGCATCTGCCAACACTGCCCGTGCACCTGCGGTTTGCCCGCAGCAAGTTCGTTCCGGGCGGCCTGGATAGGCGCGTGAACGGCATCGAAGCCGTTCTCGCCAATTACTGCTGGAACAGTGCGTGGATCGATCCGGACACGCGGCGACGGATCGACTCGCACGACTGGCCGACGACGCGGGCCTCGCTTCGGCAACTGAGCATCCTGTTGCGTGCGGCCGTCGCCAGTGGCGACGACGACCGTGCGGGTGCGGTCGCGCGCGAGATATTGCGATGGGGCGGTGTATTCGGCGCGATCCCGTTTATCGAGTCGAAGGTTCGGAACCGGACATTCTGCGCGTACCTGCAGTCGCTTGAGCTGCTGTTCGCGCTGGATGGCCCGCAGACGACGAACGACTTGCATGCGCGCAATATCGCGCGTTTCGACGCCGGGCTGACCAAGATACATGCGCTGCTGGATACGACCGGGTCGCCGATCTACGACAGCCGGGTTGGCGCGGCATTGGCGATGCTCTACGAGCAGTTTCGGCATGAGGCCGGCCGCGCTGGCGTCCAGTATGCGCCACTCGGCTTTCCGTCGGGGCAGGCGCGCGGCGATCAGATCCGCGATCCGGGTGATTTGGGTTTCGCGGCCGCGCCGCAGTTTTATACACGCCGGGTACCGGCGGAATGCTGGGCGCGCTGGCAGGTATGCGCGGGCTGGATCATTCGCGCCGTGCTCGAACGGACGACGTTGTTTGCGGACGAGCCTCATGGCGACGACGCGAGCTCGATCGCGGCGCGCTGTCACGCGTTCGAAGCCGCACTTTTCATGATCGGGTATGACATCCGCAGCGTGACCGACGGCGACCGTGGCGGCGATGTCGGGCGCCCCAAGGGCGAGCCGACCGTCTTTGTCCGGAGGAGAAACTGGGTGCCAACGGGGCATCCGTTCAAAGATACGCTGAGTACTTATCGCGAACACCGCGAAGACGGTCCGGAGATTCACGATGCCAACGCGTTCAGGCAATGGCTTGACCGGCCGGAATATGCAACCCTGTACAAAAAATTCAGGAAAAATTTCCGGAGCTACACTTATCCATTCGGCGAGCGGGAACTCAATCTGTACGATCGCTCGTTGAAGGAAATCAAGGAAATCTCGGATGGTGGCGAAACGGGCCTGTACACGGCGAACTACGGGGAGCGTGAATTCATTCCCGGTGACGAACGCGCACAGGTTCTGCTGGTCGACGCAGGGCTGACCGGCTATTGCTACTTGGCCGATACGACGCGCGAGGCACGCAAGCATCGTCTCATCGCGGGCGGATTGGCTGGCACGGAAAATTCGGCTGAAACGCTGATGTACGTCGGACGCAGCGTCGGCCGCCATTTCAGGTTGCTGGACGAGCAGGACCATCCGACGGCACTTTTCTTCCAGTTCTTCGGCGAGGGCTTCGACGACTTTCGCCAGCGCCTGCGAGTCGACCGCAACGGTCGCGATCTGGGAGCGAGCTAGGCGGCCGCACGGCATCGGAACACGGGATGCCCTGATCCGGGATCGCCGCCGGTTTTCCCGCAGTCATCCCGGACGCAATCGCAGCGATGACAGGACCGGCGCCGCGCTATAGCATGGTCGGCAATCGCGGCGCGGCGCGCGCCATTCCCGGTCGAGAGACGACAGGAAAACCATGCCGACGTTGACGATCGAACCGCTGGAGCCCGACGAGCGGGCGCGGCTGCGCGGCACCCGAGGCGGCGGCCTGTTCCTCCTGGCGCTGGCCTTCGCGTTTCCCGCGATTCCCGTGGGCTGTGCGTTCCTCACGCATCCGATGCCGTACCCGCTGATGACGCTCGCCGGGATTGCGCTGATCATCGCGACGGCCTGCCTGATCGTGTACCTGATCTACCGATGGGGCGAGCACAAGGTCTCGCTCGACCTGAAAGCCAACCGGAAGCTCGTGCTCGACACGACGATCGCCCGGCTCGACGAGCGGTATTTTCGCGGCATTTCGAGCTACTACCTGAACGTTGCTGACGACGGCCCCGATGTGCCGCGCCGGCGCTTTCAGATCGACAAGGCCGTTTATGAGCAGTTGCGCAACGGCGAGCGTATCCGTATCGCGTTCGTGCCGATTTCCGGCCGCGTGCTGGAGATCGAGTCGGCGGCGGGCCGGCACCTGATCTGAATCCGGGGTGATTCGCCGCGCGGGCGGTCGGCGGCGCGCATTGCCTGAAATGCGGCGGAAAGATCCGATCCGCACGACTGTTTCGCCGGTCGCGATCAATCGCATCGATACCTTGAGTTTCATCATCCAGCGCGCTACATTGCCGCTCGCAGAATTCCGCACGGACTCCTGCGCACCCTGTAATTCGTACGTAAGGAACCCCGATGGGGCAACAGGCGGAAGGCAACGACGACATTCCCGGCAGCCCGGCCGGCCGCGACGCACTCGCGCCGGTCGCAGGGGCCGCCGCGTTGCTGGTCGCCGCGCTCGGCACGCTG
>NZ_JAAGPG010000493.1:0-6210 GCF_017104665.1 Burkholderia sp. Se-20378
GGGCGGCGCTCCGCCGGTGCGCGGCTTGACCACCGGGTGCCGGCGGCGACGCCGGAACGCGCCGTTGAGCCTAACATGTGAATCCCTGCCGCGGCGGAACCCGCGGCGGATCACGTGCATGCCGCTCCCGTCACGCACATGCATATAGAGCGTAAAGGCAAGACCGCGGTTGTCACCGCCGCCCACGCCGGCAGCGGGCTCGCGATCGCCGAAGGGCGCGCGCGCGCCGGCGCGCGCGTCGTCGTCAACGGCCGCAGCGACGCATCCGTGCAGTCCGCGCTCGCGCACCTGCGCGCCGCCGTCCCGGACGCGGGCTTCGACGGCATCGCGGCCGACCTGTCCGATGCCGCCGGCGTTGCCCGCATCACGCAGCACACGCCCGCGGCCGACATCCTCGTCAACAACGCGGGCATCTATGGCCTGAAGGCGTTCTTCGACATCGACGACGCCGAATGGGACCACTATTTCCAGACCAACGTGATGTCCGGCGTGCGTCTCGCACGGCATTACCTGAAGGGGATGATCGAACGCAATGCCGGTCGCATCGTGTTCATTTCGTCGGAATCCGGCCTGAACATCCCGGTCGACATGATTCATTACGGCTTCACGAAAACCGCGCAGCTGTCGATCGCACGCGGCCTCGCGAAGCTCGCGGCCGGCACGAACGTGACGGTCAATTCGGTGCTGCCGGGGCCGACGATGTCGGACGGCGTGCGGGCGCTGCTGAAGGAAACGGCCGACGAAACCGGCCGCAGCGTCGAGGACGTGGCCGTGGATTTCGTGCGCAACCACCGCTCGAGCTCGATCATCCAGCGGCCCGCGACGCCCGAGGAAGTCGCGAACCTGGTCGTCTACGTGTGCTCGCCGCTCGCTTCGGCGACGACGGGCGCCGCATTGCGGGTGGACGGCGGCGTGGTCGACACGATCGCGTGACGACGAACGGGCACGGCCGCCGCGCTAGCGCGACGCGGCCTTGCCCGTCTGGAGCGTGCCCTTGCGGTCGGCGTCCATGCAGGAATCGAAGCCGCGTTGCGTGACGACGCCGGCCTTGTCGAACACGACGAAATATTCGCGGTGATCGTTGCCGTGCTCGATGAAGTAGTTGTAGCAGACGCCGCTGCCGTTGCGGACCATCCATACGCTGCGCGGATTGCCGCCGGCGCGGACGACATCGGCGCGCGTCGCGCCATGCCGTGACGCGGCCCTCGCGAGCGGCGTGCGCGAATACGAAAACGGCAGCCACGAGTCGAACCACGCGCAACCGTGCAACATCAGGCAGCCGGCGGCCAGGGACAGCGTCGCTGCGGGACGGGACATCGTAATCAATCGCATGCTTGGTGAAATCTGCTGCGCCATGCCGGCGTGATCGAAAGCGCCATGCTACTAGACCTTTGGGTCCGGATCGAAAAGAAATATAGAGATCTTTATCCGAATCCTTGCATTGCATGCCTCGGCACAAGCCGGATCGTCGCCCGTCGCGGCAGCCGATACGCGCTTGAACGCGCATCCGTACGACCCCGTCATGCCGCCTCCGCCCGCCTCGTCATGCAATCCATTCGGCCCACAGCATCGTCAGCACCGTCATCAGCGCGGGGCCGACGAACAGACCGATCAGGCCGAACGTCTCGGCGCCGCCGAGGATGCCGAACAGCACGAGCAGGAACGGCAGCCGTGCGGAACTGCCGATCAGCACCGGCCGCACGAAGTGCTCGGCCACGAACACGACGACGAACCCGAGCACGGCCACCACGATCGCCCACATGGTCGCGCCCTGCACGAACAGCCAGAGCGCCGCGCCGCAGAACACGACCGGCGCGCAGAACGGCAGCATCGCGGCGATCGCCGTGACGAGGCCGAGCAGCGCCGCATGCGGGACGCCGGCCAGCGCATACGCGATGCCGAGCAGCGCGCCCTCGCCCAGCCCGACCACGACCAGCCCCGTCACCGTGCCGAACACGGCCGCGACCATCCGCTCGATCAGCTCCGCGCCGCTGCGTCCGAACGCGCGCCGTGCGCCCTGCAGCAACGCGCCCGACAGCTTGTGGCCGGCGCGCAGGATCACGAACAGCGTGACGAGCATGAAGCCGAATTCGAGCAACGCGTGCGCGAGCTTCGTGCCGAACTGCCGGCCGAACGCGAGGAATTTCTCGCTGTTGACGCCGTGCATCGCGCTGGCCGCATGCAGCGGATGACCGAGGTTGGCCTGCCACCATTCGGTGATCTGCACCGCGCCGTAAGGCAGCCGGCCGACCACGTCCGGCACCGGAATGCCGTTGTCCTGGATCGTGCGCAGCCACTCGCGCAGGTCATGCGCCTGCCCGATCGCCTGGGTTGCCGCGACGGCCACCGGCAGCACGACCAGCAACGAGATCGCCGCCGTGATGACGACCGCGATGAGCGTCGGGCGATTGCGGAACAGCCGGTGCGATTCGAAGCGCTTGAGCATCGGCCACATCGCGATGGCGATCACGCAGGCCCAGGCGATGGCGGGAATGAAATCGCGGATCACCCACAGCGCGATCACCAGCAGCGCCGCATACAGCACGGCGCGGGAGACCTGCTGCGTACGCGGCCGCGCGGCAGGATCGGGAGACGACGGGACATGTGCGCCCATGGCACCTCTGTCGAAATGAAAAAATGGCGGTTCGTGCAGGCAACCGGCCTGCGCGAACCGCCATTCTATCCATCGGCGCCGGATCGGCGGCGCATGTCATGCGCACCGCCCCGGCACCCCGCCCGCTCAGGCCACCTTGTCGGCGGTCCGGTAGCGCTCGAGCCAGTGCGCGTACGGTGCCGGCAGCGTCCACGACGGACGCTCGACGCCGAGCTGCTTGGCCGCGTAGTACGGCCAGTGCGGGTCGGCCAGATGCGCGCGGCCGACCATCACGAGATCGAGCTGCTCTTCCGCCACCACGCGGTTCGCGAGTTGAGGCGTGTCGATCCCCCACGCGGACGACACCGGCAGCCCGGCCTCGCGGCGCACGCGCTCGGCGATCGGCGCGAGGAACGCCGGGCCCCACGGAATCTGCGCGTCGGGCGTCGAGAAACCGACCGACACGCTCAGCATGTCGAGCCCTTCCTGCTTCAGCCGCTGCGTGAGCGCGATCGATTCGGCGAGCGTCTCTTCGTCGCGGCCGTCGTATTCGATCACGCCGAAACGCGCGGTCAGCGGCAGATGCTCCGGCCACACCTTGCGCACGGCCGCCAGCGTTTCGACGAGGAAACGGCCGCGGTTCTCGGCCGAGCCGCCGTATTCGTCGTCACGCTGGTTCGCATGCACCGAGAAGAAGCTCTGGCCGAGATAGCCGTGCGCGAAGTGCAGTTCGAGCCATTCGAAGCCCAGGTCGCGCGCGCGCTTCGCCGACGCGACGAAGTCGGCCTGCACGCGTGCGATGTCGTCGCGCGTCATCGCACGCGGCGTCTTCGGCAGATGCGCGCCGAACGGCACGGCCGACGGCGCGATGGTCTGCCAGCCGCGCGGATCGCCGTCGGCGATATGGTCGTCGCCTTCCCACGGGCGGTTCGCGCTCGCCTTGCGGCCCGCGTGGGCGATCTGAATGCCGGGCACCGCGCCGGCCGCCTTGATCGCCGCGACCGACGGTGCGAATGCTTCGGCCTGCGCATCGTTCCACAGCCCCGCGCAGCCCGGCGTGATGCGCCCTTCCGGCGACACGGCCGTCGCCTCGGCGATCACGAGGCCCGCGCCGCCACGCGCGATGCCGGCCAGATGCACGTGATGCCAATCGTTGACGACGCCGTCCTCGGCGACGTACTGGCACATCGGCGGCACCGCGATGCGGTTGCGCAGCGTGACATCCTTGAGTTTGAACGGTTCGAACAGGGCAGACATCCACGGCTCCTTTGCTTGGTTCTGCAAAACGACTGGAAACGCGTCGTGCGGTGTGCACGACGGAACGATTCGGGCCGTCGCCGGGCGGCCAGCGCCCGGCGACGGATACGGTGCGGCGCCGGCCGGGCCGGCGCCATCGACTCAACGGTGGCCGAGCTGCGCGAGCAGCGCCTCGGCGGCAGGCTCCGACGACGCGGGGTTCTGCCCCGTGATCAGCAGCCCGTCGGTGACGACATGCGGCGCCCAGTCGGCGCTGCGCTCGAATTGCGCGCCGTTGGTCTTCAGCATGTCCTCGACGAGGAACGGCACGACTTCCGTCAGTTCGACGGCCGCTTCCTCGCTGTTGGTGAAGCCCGTCGCACGCTTGCCGCGCACGACCGATTCACCGGTCTGCGGGTTCTTCACGTGACGCAGCACGCCCGGCGCGTGGCACACGGCCGCGACCGGCTTGCCGGCCGCCAGCGCGCGCTCGATCAGGCCGATCGAATGCAGATCCTCGGCCAGATCCCACAGCGGGCCATGGCCGCCCGGGTAGAACACGGCGTCGTAGTCGTCCACGGACACGTCGGCCAGCTTGCGCGTCGACGCGAGCTCGGCCTTGGCCGCCGGATCGGCGTCGAAACGACGCGTCGCGTCGGTCTGGGCCGTCGGATCACTGCTTTTCGGGTCGAGCGGCGGCTGGCCGCCCTTCGGCGACGCGAGCGTCAGCTCGACGCCCGCATCCTTGAACGTGTAGTACGGCGCGGCCAGTTCCTCGAGCCAGAAGCCGGTCTTCTTGCCGGTGTCGCCGAGCGTGTCGTGCGAGGTCAGGACAACCAGAATCTTCATGATCGGACACTCCTTCGAAAATGGATGAGGGGAACGGGGCCGCACCACCGGACAACCCGGCCGGTCGGCGCGGCACGCCTGTCGGTTAGTCAGCTATGACGCGTCAACGTGCGACCCGCGACTCCGAATGCGGCATGCGCCTATTAGACCAGTCGTCTAGAACCATTCGAAATAAAACGACGGCGTCTCGCTGCACCATCAGCATCGCAGCGCGGAATGGCATTCAGATGGCATTTTCGCGTCTTCGATGCATGCGCCGCGGACGTCGTCGCATTCATGGGAACGGATGATAGCCCCGGATTAGACCAGTCGTCTAGTAACCCCTGCCTTCGTCATGGCCTTTCCGGGGAGCACGACCTGCTGGGGTCTGCCGTCGCTCAGCGCTGGCGGCGCGGCAAAGCGGATCGCGGGAACCGCCCGCCCGGCATTGCGCCGGGCGGTTGCGGCCCCCGCCGGTGTGACGACCGGATCAGAGCAACCCCATCCCGCCCGACGCGATGATCTCCGCGCCGACGATGAACGCGGATTCCGCCGCGCTGAGGTGCAGCACCGTCGACGCGATCTCATCCGGCGTGCCGAACCGGCCGACCGGCACGAGGCCCTTGATCTTCTCGGCCGTCTCGTCGAGCGTTGCGGCATCGAACCCGAGCTTGCCGTAGAGCGGCGTCTGCACGGGCCCGGGGCTCACGACGTTCACGCGCACGCCGTGCGGCAGCAGTTCCGCCGACAGCGTCTTCGCGAACGAATTGACGGCCGCCTTGCTCGCCGCGTACACCGACGAGCCCGGCATCCCGATGTGCGCGTTGATCGAACCGTTGATCACGATCGACGCGCCGCGGTTCAGCAGCGGCACCAGCGACTGGATCTGGAAATACGCGCCCTTCACGTTGGTGTTGAACACGAGATCCCACATGGCCTCGTCGCTGTCGGCGAACGGCGCGAGTTTCGCGACGCCCGCGTTGATGAACACGGCGTCGAGCCGCGCCCCCGCCGACGCGATCGCATCGGCCAGCGCGCGGGCCGACGCGACGCTGCCGGCCTCGTTGCGGATCGCCAGCGCGTCGGCGCCGAGCGTTTGCCGTGCGGCCTCGAGCGTCTGCGCATCGCGCCCGGTGATGATGACGCGTGCGCCTTCTGCCGCGAATGCCTTGGCGGCCGCCAGGCCGATGCCGCTGTTACCGCCCGTGACGAGGACCGTCTTTCCTTCGAAGCGTTGCATGATGTTCTCCTGTGAACCGGTGAGTTGACCGTGAACACAGGATGCGCGCGGCGGCCTGCCCTGCCGTACGACGGGCGCGACGAACATGTTCGAAATCTTCGAACGTGTTTGGGCGGCCGGTTCGATTGCCCTGCTTTTTGCGGCGCCGTGTCAGCCAGCCACGTCGATGCCGTCGAGCAGGCGCTGCGCGAGCCGCGGCTCGCGCAATTGCTCGAGCCACCATTGCAGCGCGCGGCCGTCCCGGTCGCCATGCCACGCGACATACAGCCGGTTCGGCTCGCGTGGATCGGCCGTCTCTTTTTCCACGAGTTCG
>NZ_JAAGPG010000494.1:0-6269 GCF_017104665.1 Burkholderia sp. Se-20378
CCGGGCAGGGCACGCGTGCGCGTCACCGCATGGCCGGCACGGGTGCCGCGGTGTCGCTGCGCACGGGCGTCATGTGCCGCAGCGGCAAGGCGATCTGCCGCGCGCACGCAACCACGTCCGCGTAGGCGGCCTCGATCGCTTCGAGCGTCGAGTCACCGCGCTCCTCCTTGCCGCGCGCGCAGGCGCGCGCGAGCCGGAATTCCAGCACCATCGCTTCGGACGCGATACGGTCGCACGCGGCACGGATCTCGGCGAACGGCCCGACGCAGCCGCTGGCCTGGAGCCAGCGCGCGTAATGGCCGAACAGCTCGAAATTCGCGCCGAGCTGCCGCACCGAGTTGAACGAGTACGCATGAAAGTGCTCGAGCGGCGCATCGGCGAGCGTCCGCGCATCGGTCTGCAACTGCCGCCGGAACGCGGCGATCGGGTTGACGATCGGCAGGCGCCGCAGATGGCGCTGCAGCGCGGTGAGCGACGTTTCGCACAGCTCGCGCTCGTCGAGCGGCGCAAACCGCCGCTTCGCGCATTCGACGTACGGCGGCAGCGTCATCGGCGAGCTGCCGCCGACGAGCCCGGTGTAGTCGAAATCCTCGGCCACGTAATAGCCGCTGTTGTGGAAGTAGCCGATCTGGCGCTTCGCGCGGTCGATCGCATCGATGCCGATCGTCGTCTTCGTGTGCTGCGTGCGGTAGCTGCTGCCGCGCGTATCGGGCAGGAACCACGCGTCGACCTCGACGATCATCAGGTGGCCGCGCGCAACCTGCGTCTCGATGTGCTGGTCGAGCGGTTCGTAGATCGAGTGCTCCTGCACGACGATGCCGTACAGCCGCTCCAGTTCGTCGTGCGGAAACTTGAAGAACGTGAACTGGTCGCCCTCGAAATCGAGCGCGATCGTGAACGGCAGCGCCGCGTACGGATTGAAGCCCCACCACCGGAGCACTTCGAGCCACATGTCGACGTAGCAGTTGGTCTGCTTCCAGACCATCTCCTGGCTATGCAGCGGATGCGGCCGGTAGTGGCGTGCGCGGTGGCGCACATCCTCGAACGACGCGTCTTCGCCGTCGCGGGACACGAATCTCATGGCGTGCCCCACAGCACGTCGCGGACTTCGCGCGGCCATGCGTCGATGTCGAAGCCGTGATGGCGGAACAGTGCGAGCGTGAGCCGTTCGAGGCCGAAGCCGACGCAGCCCGTGTGCGCGACGTCGCCCGTCGCGGTGCGGATATCCCACAGCAGCCCGAAATGGTCCATGTGGTAGTTGAAGCTCAGGCAGGCAGTCTGGCGATCGTCGTGCTCGATCGGGATCAGCAGCTCGAACTTCAGGTTCTGCTCGCGCTGGCTGTTCGCGACGATCTTGCCGCCTCGCCCGAAGAACGGATCGTTCGCGAGGTCGATCGCGTTGGGCAGGCGCAGCGCCTGGATCATCCGCGTGCCGCGTTCGATCCAGGTCTCGCGGAACGACACGATCTGCTCGGGCGTGCCGATCCGCACGTACTCGCGCATCCGGAACAGCTGCATGCGGGTCGGGTCGAGCGACGGCTCGTGGCGGAAGCAGTACGAGAAGACGTCGACGATCCGGCCGTCGGCCGGCAGCGCGCCCGCGCGTGCGACGACCGGGTAGACCGGGTAGCACGCGGCCGGCGTCATCACCACATAGGTCGGCTTCTGGCTTTCCGTCCAGTCGTCGCCGCGATCGAGGCACTGCAGTACGCGCTGGTGCTGGTGTTCGTCGCCGCAGAACGCATGCACGCTGCCTGCGAGTTGCGGGAAGCTCTTCATGTATTCGCTGCGCTCGAACTCGGTGCGGCTCATCGCCGGCGGGAAGCGCAGCACTTCGGCCTGCTGGTCGGCGCCGATGCGCGTGACGAACGCGTCGAGCGCTTCCACGACGCGCTCGAACCGTTCGCTGCGGCCGAACAGGCCCTGGATGCCGGTGGAGACCAGCAGGCCCGCGTCGATCAGTTCGTCGCGCAGCGGGTTGACGCCCGCGCGGTCGATCGGTGCATCGGCGGGAGCGGAGGCGGCGGAGGGCACGGCAAGGCGATCGTTCACGTATGTTTCTCCAGCGTCGCAGGACGCAGCGCGAGCAGCAGGTTCGAGGTGTTGACGGCAATGCGGTCGTTGCTGATCATCAGCGGCGCCGCATGCAGGTCGCGAATGTGGCGGCCGATGCTGAACGGCGTGCCCTGCTTGTAGCCGGCCATCCCGCAGATCATCATGGCCTGGTGTGCGACTTCCAGTGCAGTCGTCGACACGTAGGTCTTCAGTGTGTTGATCTCGGCGGCCCGGGCCATGCCGGCCGACCACGAGCGGGACGCCGGATTCGCATGAAGGCGCAGCACGTTGTCGACGCGGGCCTGCATCGCCTGCATCAGCGCGAGCGATTCGGCGATGCGCCGCGACGCGGGCGACGGCGCGCCATCGGTCTGGCGTGCCTGGGCGCGGAAGAACTGGTGTGCGCGGTGAAACGCGTCGCCGGCCACGCCGATCCATACCGCGGCCCACAGGATGTGCGACACCGGCACCATCGTTTCCTCGGCGATCTTCGCGAACGGCACCGGCAGGCACTGGACGGCGGCGCCTTGCGCATCGAGCTCGAAACCGTTGCTGCAGGTGCCGCGCATCCCGAGCGTGTCCCATTCGCCGCGGCGCGTGAGCGTGTAGCCGTCGCGCAGCAGCGTGACGAGCACCTGCTCGGAAGCCGGCGCGTCCGCATCGCGTCGTGCGGTCGCGAGGATGCCGTCCGCATAGTCGCCATACGAGATCGTCGGCGCGGATTTGCGCAGCCGGAACTCGCCGCCGTTGATGTCGAGCGCGCACTGGCTCGCACGCAGGTTGCCGCCGACGCCGTCTTCCGACGTGGCCGATGCGAGCAGCCACTGGTGGCGCACGAGCTGCTGCAGGAACAGCTTGTGCCAGCCCTGGTCGAGCGCGTGGTCGACGATGCAGGCGACCTGGATCTGGTGCATCGCGAACACCATCGCCGACGACGCGCAGGCCTGGCCGAGAATCGAGCAGGCCGACGCGATGTCTTCCAGCGACGCGCCCGCGCCGCCGAGATGGGTCGGCACCATCGCGCCGAGCAGGCGGCGCGCGCGCATCGCCTCGATCGCCTCGACGGGGCAGCGCGCGTCGCGGTCGACCGCGTCCGCGTGCTGCGCGGCGATCTGCGCGACGGCATGCGCGGCCTCGTCGAGCCGACGCGAATCGCTGTCGGCCGCGAGTTCGGGAAGCAGCGCGCTCATGCCGAATGCTCGGTGCGTTGCAGCGTGGTGATCGTGTCCGCGAGCGCGTCGATGCTGCGGAACAGGTTGCGGTTCAGCATCTCGTCGGGAATCTCGATGTTGAATTGCTTCTCGATCGCGAGCATCAGCTGGATCGTGTCGAGTGACGAAAGGCCCGCGTCGTAGAGGTCGTCCCCGTCGCCGATCGAATCGATCGCGGCTTCGAGATGGGCGACGTGCTTCAGGATGGTTCTGATTTCGTTTTTCACGTGCTGCTCCGGCGTGCGTGGTGTCGTCCGCTCGGGCAGACGCGCGATACGCGCTGACGTCCCCCCGGCAGTCCGGCATCAGTAGACCATTGGCAGACACGGCGTTCTGTTCGCCACCCTACAAACGGCTAACCCGGCACGCAGGCGGCGTGGAAGCGCCGCCCGATGCGGCATGCCAATCAGGCGCGCGACGCGGCCGGCACGCCCGAATCGGCCGACAGAATGCGCTTCATCTCGTCGCGCACGATCGCGCGGCAGCCGCACGACATTTTTTCGAGGCCGTCGAGGTCGGCGAGCTCGATCGAACTCCGGTATTGCCGGATCAGGCCCAGCTTCTGGATTTCGCCCGCGGCATCGGTGACCGTTTCGCGCCGCACGCCGAGCATCTGCGCCAGCATGCTGTGCGTCACCTGGATCTCGATGCTGCGGGTCCGGTCGTACGCGAGCAGGAACCATCTGCATAACTGATGTTTGAGCACGTGATGACGGCTGCAGAACGTGATCTGCGAGACCTGCGCCATCAGCAGCCGCACGCACACGAACACCAGATGGCGGATCACCGGCGATGCGTCGAACGCCGCGGCGAATACGCGCCGGTCGAGCCGGTAGACGAACCCGTCGCGGCAGGCCACGGCGCGGCAGGGCATCCGGCCGCTGCCGCCGATCACGTCGTCGCACACCACGCTCTCGCTGCCGATCTCCGCAACTTCCAGCGTCATCCCGCCGGACGACACGTACTGCAGCGAAATCGCGGTCGTGACGGGCAGGTAGACCGCGGCGAGCATTTCGCCGGGCTCGCAGAGCACTTGTCCGGATTTCAGGTGGACGAGTTGAAGGTGGGGGACCAGCGTCGCGAGCTCGTCGCGGTCGATGGCCGCGAGAAAGCGGTTCGCATCGAAGCTGTGGGAAAGCTCGATCATGCCGTTCGCGTACGCGACGGCTTCCGGGGCCTGGTGAGTCACGGCGCATCCTCGTAGGGTGGCGGTCACGCGTCGTCGCGGCGATACCCCGAAAATGGGGAATTCGCACGATCGTGCGGACTTGTGTTCGTCAAAAATGGAGTGACGATACTGGCAAAAAGGCTAGCACGCCATTGAAATCAATCAATTGCACATTGCGTCATTTCACAAAGTTTGACGATTTTGGCCGGGTGCAAACGTTATCCGGATTTAATGATTCATTTCGGCGGAATTAATCATCCGGAAGCTGAATTCGACTTCGGGCATTCATTCCGTGTCGGTCGGGAATCAATTGAGCGGTGGCGCGCATCGCATCGGGAAAGTGCCGGGCGAGCATTGAACATTCTTTGACAAATAAATGGTGCGCGCCAGAATATCCATGAAAATCAAAGGCTTGTGGTCGAAATGTGCGCCGGGTTACAGAGCTGTAAATTAGTGTGTCGATTCAAGTTTGAGACAGTTTCAAACAACCGTGTGAGGCGTGATGCCGCAGCGGCGTGCTATCCGGCACATCATGGAAACAATTGAAAATCGACTGTAAGTATATGAGCGACAAGCCTCGCGGTGCCGCTGTGGCTGCTCCGGTTCGGTGCAGGCGAAATGATCAGTCAAATGGCGCGCTGTGTCCGTCGCCCGGAAGAGTGTCCGGAAATGAGACGCTTTTTTTGTTTTTGAACGGGTTATTCGGGTGATCTAAATCCGGCGTGATTCATATATTAAGGATGGGCATGTATTGGCACGTAAATCGCTTATTCGGGCTGGCGTGTTGAAACGGGACGGCCGACTCGATCCGGCGGCGACAAGCCGATGGTCGGTCGGAATCAGGGTTGTGGCCGCAACCGCTGCCAACGTCCGGGCGCGCATCGCGATAACGAGTTCCGTGCACGCGGCTGCAGGCGGCGCGGACGATAAAAGGGATACAGACATGCTTCATCTTCACTCGAGCTACTCGGCGAATGCCATCCTCGATGCCCTCCCCGAGGACAGCATCCGCACCATCGCACCGCATCTCGAACTGGTCAGGATCAAGGCCGGGATGCTCGACCGGGTCGGCGAGCCGATGCGCCACGTGCATTTTCCGACGACGTCGATGATGTCGGTGCAGCACCTGATGGAAGACGGTGCGATGGTCGAGGTGGCGCAGGTCGGCCGCGAAGGGGTGGTCGGGCTGGCGACGATGGTCGGCGGCGCCGCGGCGTCGCACCGGGTCGAGGTCCGCATCGGCGGGATGGCCTATCGCGTGCCGAGCTGCGTGATGCGCGCCGAATTCGAGCGCTCGCCGGAGACCTACCGGCTGCTGCTCAACTACTGCCAGGCGGCGATGGCGCAGATCTCGCGCAGCGCGCTGTGCAACCGGCATCACTCGGTCAGCGAGCAGCTCAGCCGCTGGCTGCTGCTTGCGCATGACCGCATCGACGGCGACGAACTGGCCGTCACGCAGCAGACGATCGCGAACATGCTCGGCGTGCGGCGCGAAGGCGTGACGGAAGCGGCGGGCAACCTGCAGGAAGCCGGGCTGATCCGGCAACGCCGCGGCCGCATCACGGTGCTCGACCGTCACGGCCTCGAACATCACGCGTGTGAATGCTACGACCTGATTCGCGCGGACTATCGCAGGCTGCTCGGCACGCGCGGGACGGCGAGGCCGACGCCGGTTCGGCCCCGCATGCCGGACACGCATCGCGGGTTCCCGGCACATGGTGCGTGACGATGCAGTCGAGGTCCGGTGGAGCGAATGCGATTCGGCGTTCTGTGATCGCAGTTACCGACGTTGTGCTCGTGCTGGCAGGCGCGCTCGCGGCGCAGGCGGCGTCGGG
>NZ_JAAGPG010000495.1:0-6224 GCF_017104665.1 Burkholderia sp. Se-20378
TTGTTGCAAGCCGAAGGCGGCAGACGCGGTTCCGACACGTGACGGGAGTTAAGACGTGTGCTGTTCCGATCGAGACGGCGGCGGTGCGGGTGGTGGCGGCGCAACAGCCGCCTGTTTCGGTGCCATTGCGGCGGCCGGGGCCGGCGGCGCGATGGTGCCCTGCACGGCGTGATCGTTGCCCGCGGGCGCTGCGGCAACGGGCGCGGACGAATCGCCGATACCGGCATCCTCGATCGCGCGGTGATCCGCACGCAGAAGCATCACGTAGGCAGTGCCGGCCGCGGCTACCAGGAGCCCACCGGCGATCATCAAGGTCTTGCGGGTACTCGTCATGCTTGCTCACCGCTCATATCGACGTGAACAAGCCATCATACGCGGCGATCCGCCCGCGATCCCGCATGAATACATTTGGTTGCATTGTGCCGGAACAGGTCGGCAACACGTTCGTCAGACGTATCGACTCCGCTCCTCCGGCACGATCAACGCGCGGGCGTCACTCCGGAAACGGCAATTCGGTCTGCCCTTCCGCGCGCATGCCGAACGTGTTCAGCGTCATCGCGACGAGCGCGTAGTAGCCGAGCAACGCAACGAGATTCACGACGGTTGCGTGGCCGAAGCGCGCTTCCGCCCGTGCAAATGTCGCGTCGCTCACGCGCCGCGTGTCATACAGCTCGCTCGCGAATGCATGGATCAGCGCATCGTCGTCCGACTCGAATTCGGGTGCGATGCCGCACCGGATCGCATCGGCCGTCGCGGCCGGCACGCCCGCCTCGAGTGCGATCGGATGATGAATGTGCCACTCGGCCTGCGAGCGCCAGCGCGCGGCCGTCACGAGAATCGCGAGCTCCGACAGGCGCAGCGGCAGGCCCGTGCGATAGCGGCAGAACGCGCCGAGCTTCTGCGCATGCTGAGCGAGCTCGGGGCTCGCGATCCAGCCGAGAAACGGCCCGTTCAGGTTGCCGCGCGGGCCGCTGAGAATGTCGGCCAGCACGGCCTTCTGCTCATCGGTGGCCGATGCGGGATCGAACGGAGGCAATCTGTTGGTCATGGCGAGGTCCGGACAAGGTTCAACGAATGCGGTCACGCGCCGGCCGACGCGAGCGCCGCGCCGATCGCGCCCGACAGCCGCTCGACGATCGTATCGATCTGCTGCGCGGTGCAAATGAAAGGCGGCGCGACCAGGATGTGATCGCCGTGAACGCCGTCGATCGTCCCGCCCATCGGATACACCATCAGGCCGCGCTGCATCGCTTCGCGCTTGACCGCCGCGTGCAGCTTCAGCGCCGGATCGAACGTCGCCTTGCTGTCGCGATCGCGCACGAGCTCGACGCCGACGAACAGCCCGCGGCCGCGCACGTCGCCGATATGCGGATGCGCGCCGTAATGCTCGCGCAACGACGCGCGCAGTTGCTCGCCGCGTGCCTTCACGTTGTCGAGCAGCTTCTCTTCGGCGATCACGCGCTGCACTTCGAGCGCGGCCGCGCAGGCGGTCGCATGGCCGAGGTACGTGTGGCCGTGCTGGAAGAAACCCGAGCCGTCGACGATCGTCCGGTAGATGCGGTCGCTGACGAGCGTCGCGCCGATCGGCTGGTAGCCCGCGCCGAGCCCTTTCGCGATCGTCAGCAGGTCGGGCGCGACGCCGTCTTCTTCGCACGCGTACAGGTAGCCCGTGCGGCCCATCCCCGACATGATCTCGTCGAGGATCAGCAGCACGCCGTACTTGTCGCACACCGCGCGAATCTTCTTCAGGTACGTGCGCACCGGCGGCACCGCGCCGGCCGTTGCGCCCACCACCGTCTCCGCGACGAACGCCGCGACGTTGTCCGCACCGAGTTCGACGATCTTCTGCTCGAGCTCGTCCGCGAGGCGCTGCGCATACGCCTCGTCGGTTTCACCGGCCTGCTGGTCGCGATACGCGAAGCACGGGCTCACGTGATGCGCCTCGATCAGCAGCGGCAGGAACGGCTCGCGCCGCCACGCATTGCCGCCGATCGCGAGCGCGCCGAGCGTGTTGCCATGATAGCTCTGGCGTCGCGCGATGAAATGGCGGCGCTGCGGCTCGCCCTTCTCGACGAAATACTGGCGCGCGAGCTTCAGCGCGGCCTCGACCGCCTCGGAGCCGCCCGACACGAAATACACGTGTTCGAGGCCGGCCGGCGCGGCGGCGACGAGCCGGTCGGCCAGTTCCTCGGCCACGTCGGTCGTGAAGAACGACGTATGCGCGTAAGCCAGTTGCTGCGCCTGCCGCTTGATCGCGTCGATCACGCGCTGGTTGCTGTGGCCGAGACACGAAACGGCCGCACCGCCGCACGCGTCGATATAGCGTTTGCCGGTCGAGTCGATGATCTCGATGCCGTCGCCTGCGACGGCAACGGGCAAGGTGGCGCGCGGAGCGCGATGGAAAACGGTCGTCATGCGTTGCCTCATGGATCAGGATGCGTCGTGCGCGCGTCCGGACGGCACGATGCGCGTCGCGAAACACTGCGCGCCCTGTTGGTGAATGGTGAAATCGATCGATGCCGCGCCGATCGCGAACACGCCGGTGGCCAGCGTGTTCTCGTCGTCGGGGTCGGCCGGATCGTCGCGGTAGATCGGCAGCCCTTCCGGCGCGCGATCGGCGAGCACGCGCAGCAGCGCGGCTTCGTCGATCGCGTCGATGGCGGGCGTCAGCGCGTCGACGCGGCGCTGGCGGTCGGCCGACGATTGCGTGACGATCTGCGCCTCGGTGTCGCTGCCGGGATGCACGAGATGGTTCGCATGCCCCGCGAGCCGCGCGACGTCGATCACCGAACAGCGCGCGACGCTCGCCTCGATGCTCAGCAGCCGCGCATCGCCGGTCGCGCCCAGCGTGTGATGAAAACCGCTTGCACGCGCATGACCGCGCAGCACGTCGGCTGCCGCGTCGAGCGACGTCGCATCGAGCACGGCGCGCGCGAGGATCATGCGCGGCACGCCCGCTGCCGGCGTGCGGATCCGCAGGTTGTTGATCGCCTGCGCGATGCCCGCGCGGTTCGCGGCAAAGGTATGGCCCGGCAGCGAACCGGGGTAGTAGAAGCTGATGAAGCCCGGCTTGCCCTCTGGTTGCACGTCGACGAGCAGGCAGCGCTCGCGCAGGTACGGATCGCCGTCCTCGTTGTGCGCGATCCAGCGCGTGCCGTTGGCGTCGCGCGCGGCGAGCGTCGTGCAACCGTCCGGCGCGTTGTGGATCAGTTCGCCGCGGCAGTTCCACAGAAAGATGTCCTCGGCGGGCCAGCCGACACCGGCCGCGATCCCGTCCAGCTCCGCGACGAGATCGGGATACGTTGCCAGCGCAGCCTGCCGCAGCGCGGCGACGAACGGATGGCCGCGCCAGCGGCGCACGGCCTGCCACGCGCTGCTCTGTTGCATGTATTCGTCGAACACGGGGCGGGCAAGCTCGCCGAGGCGCACGCCGATGTCGAACGGCGCGCCGGCGATGACGGGAGAAAGGGAAAGCGGCATGTCGGAGGGTTCAGTTTCGTTCAGGACACGTGTTTCAGGAATTCCTTCAGGCGCGGGGTCGGCGGCCGGTCGATCAGGTCGACCGGATGGCCGTCCTCGGCAATGCCGCCCTGATCCATGAACAGCAGGCGCGTGCCGACCCGTTTCGCAAAGCCGATCTCGTGCGTGACGACGATCATCGTCATCCCTTCGTTCGCGAGATCCTGCATCACTTTCAGCACTTCGTGGCGCAATTCCGGATCGAGCGCGGACGTCGGCTCGTCGAACAGCATCAGCCGCGGCCGGATCGCGAGCGCACGTGCAATCGCGACACGCTGCTGCTGGCCGCCGGACAACTCGGAAGGATAATGATTCGCGCGCGATTCGAGGCCGACCTTGTCGAGCAGCGCCATCGCCTGGTCGCGTGCTTCGGCACGCGAGGCGCCGCGCACCTGCGTCGGCCCGAACATCACGTTCTCGAGCGCGGTCATCTGCGGAAACAGGTTGAACTGCTGGAACACCATGCCGGCTTCGAGCCGGATGTTGCGGATCGTCGTCGCGTTGCCGCGCACGCTCTGCCCGTCGACGAGCAGCTCGCCGCCGGTGATTTTCTCGAGCGCGTTGATACAGCGCAGCATCGTCGACTTGCCCGAGCCGGACGGGCCGATCACGACGACCACTTCGCCTGCGTCGATCTTCAGGTCGATATGCTTCAGTACCGATACGTGGCCGAAACTCTTCGACACGTTCTGGAATTCGATCATGCTCATAGGATGCGCATCCTTTTCTCGACGAGCCGCAGCGTCAACGTCATGGCGCCGGTCAGCAACAGGTAGATGACGGCCACGGCAGTCCAGATCTCGACCGCCTGGAAATTGCCCGCGATGATTTCCTGCCCCTTGCGCGTCAGTTCGCCGACGCCGATCACGATGAACAGCGACGTGTCCTTCAGGCTCACGATGCACTGGTTGCCGAGCGGCGGAATCAGGCGCCGGAACGCGAGCGGCCCGACCACCTTCAGCAGCACGCGCGGCATCGACAAGCCCATCGCGAGCCCGGCTTCCGTCAGCCCCTTCGGGATCGACAGCAGCGCGCCGCGCACCACTTCCGCGAGATACGCGCCGGAATTCACCGTGATCGCGATGATCGCGGCCGTCAAGCCGTCGATGCGGATATGCGCGAGCAACGGCAGCGCGAAATACAGGAACATCACCTGCACGACGATCGGCGTGCCGCGGATCAATTCAATATAAACCTGAGCAAGCACGTTCATCGCCTTCGGTCCGTATGCGCGGAACATGCCCGCGACCATCCCGACGATGAAGCCGCCCACCAGCCCGAAAAATGCGATGAACACCGTCAACCGGACCCCGTCCATCAGGTCCGGCAACGCCGCCCAGATCGCCGACCAATCGAAATTCACTTGTCGCTCCCCGTTCGATTCAAGACCGGCGCGGCCACCCGGCCGCGCGCTGTTGCCGCGTCACGCTCACATCTTCGGCGGTTCGGCACCGAACCACTTCTTGTAGATCTGCGCGTAGCGGCCATCGGCCCGGATCTTCACGAGCGACGCGTTGACCTTCGGCACGAGCGGGCTGCCCTTCGGGAAGCCGATCCCGTACTTGTCGCCGCTGACCGGTTGGCCCGCGACCTTCACCTTGCCCTTGCCTTCGTTGTTCACGAAGAACAGCACGTTCGGCGTGTCGTGCATCGCCGCGTCGACCCGGCCGGCTTCGAGCGCGAGGTAGGCCTGGTCGATGTTCGGGAACTGGCGGATCTCCTTCGGCTTCAGGTGCGCCTTGATCCAGTCGATCGTCGCGGTGCCCGTTTTCGCGGCGATCACCTTGCCGTTCAGGTCGTCGATCGACTTGATCGTCGTGTTGCCGGTCTGCACCATCGCCGCGAGGCCGCTGTCGTAGTACGGCGCGGAGAAGTCGATCGCCTTCTTCCGCTCCTCCTTGATCGTCATGCCCGACAGCGCGACGTCGATGTTCTGCGTCTGCAGCGCCGGGATCAGGCCCGCGAAATCCATCGGCTGGATCGTGTATTTCCAGCCCTGGTCCTTCGCGATCTCCGCCCACAGGTCGAGATCGAAGCCGACGTACTTGTCGCCCTGCTTGAACTCGAACGGCATGAACGACGTGTCGGTCCCGACGACGAGCGTCTTGGTGTCCGCGTGCGCGAGGCTTGCGCCGAGCGCGGCAACGACCGCGACGGCTTTCAGGAAGGAACGGCGACTCATGGTTTCTCTCCGCATGATTGAGCGATGTGACCGGCCAGGCAGCCGGCGGAACGACGACATCAAGCCGCACCGCAACATGCGATGTCGAATTAGACCTTAGTGCAACAAGTGTTGTCAATGGCGATACTACGACAACAAAAAAGTCCGCAACGGGTAAATGCATCGAGACAAACCCGGGGCGCACGCGGCGGATAAATCGGAGGAAAGGGCCTGTGGCCCGGGGCGAAGCGGCCGGGCCGGATCGTGCTGCGCCGGTCGACGGCGGCGTCTGACGAGCAGTTGGCGGTGACTGGCCTGGACGGGCAGGTTTGCCGTCCCGGGCATCACGCTGGAGAGGAGGATGGCGGTGCAATCGTGCGGCGCCGATTGCCGCCGCCCGCGCGTTTGTCAGTGCATTCGACAGCGCGGATCGTCGGCGCTTCGACGTGCGGCGGCTGTGCCGGGGCGGCTGACCCTGCGATGCCGGCAACCGCCGGCGCGGCTCAACGCATGTTGCGGGAAACGCGCGGCCCCGCCCGCCGGC
>NZ_JAAGPG010000496.1:0-237 GCF_017104665.1 Burkholderia sp. Se-20378
TACGCGTGCTTTATTGGTGTGGCAGTATCATCCGCTTGTGCTCGCCCTGCTTGTCGCTGCGAGCTGGTCTCCTCCTCGATCGGGACGCTACGTGTCCACGGCTGCGTGGCTTGCGTCCTTGTGTGGCTTTTGTTTCGTTACCTACGGGCGCGGCTATCCATGTGTCTGGCCTGAGGTCTCTGTCGTGCACGCTCGGTTCGGCGCGACGCATTCCTCCGCGTGTCGTGTTTTTTTTTT
>NZ_JAAGPG010000497.1:0-5987 GCF_017104665.1 Burkholderia sp. Se-20378
TGAGCGCACCGGCCGCAAACTGTACGGCCGGGCGCGACGATACGTATCCCTCCCCGTCATTCATCACAGGAATCTCTGTGCCGCCGGCTGCCTACCGGTTGTGTCGCTGACACTGCTTCTAAGCTTCGCGACGGGCGCGCGCGGCCTATGCCGACGTCCGCCGGGATATACGACCGTCCGGCCATCATCCGACAGGTCGACTAGCGCTAACCGCCCTGCCTTCCGCAGCGTCGCACGCATCGTCTGCATCTGCTCGACGGTCGCCATCACGCCGCAGCAGACGATCGCAGATATATCCGTCGTCGATCGCCATCCGGCCGTCCCCCGACAGACCTGCTTGCGCCAGCCTCTCCCGCCTACCGCAACGTCGCATGCAACGTCTGCATCTGCTCGGCGGTCGCCATCACGCCACCGCAGACGATCACGGCGATATCCGTCGCCGACGCGAGCACGGGCACCGGCCGCTCGAGCGCGGCCAGCGCGGCACCGCACGCGGGCTCGACGACGATCCGGTGTTCATCGAGGAATCGCAGTGACGCGGCCACCGCGTCGGCATCGGACACGACGACCGGATGAATCTCGTGCCGTGTCGCCCATTCGACCGCCGCGTCGCACGGACGCTTCGCGCCGAGCGACGTCGCAATACTCGTGATCGCCGGCAATTCGACCACACACCCCTGCGCCAGCGAGCGCGCATAGCAGTCGGCGCCTTCCGTTTCGGCTGCGACCACCGGCACGTCGTGCCAGCCGTTGCGCGCCAGCCCTTCGAGCACGCCGCACAGCAGCCCGCCGCCGCCGACCGCGAGCACAATCGCGCCGGGTTTCGGGCCGGCCGCCGCCATCTCGTCGATCATCGTCGCGTGGCCCTGCCACAGCACGCGATCGTCGAACGGGTGTACGAACGCATCGTGCTCGCCGAGCGCCGACTGCGCGAACGCATTCGCCTCGGCCCAGCTCGCACCGTGCACGACCACCTCCGCGCCCTCGACGCGGATCAGCTCGCGGGCGCGGGCCGACGCGCTTTCCGGCACGACGACGAGCACCGGCACGCCGAGTTCGCGGCCGCAATACGCGACCGCGATGCCCGCGTTGCCGCCCGACGACGACACGAAGCGCCGCGCGCCGGCCGCATGCCGCGCTTCGCAGACCGCGCCGATGCCGCGCAGCTTGAACGAGCCCGACGGCTGCAGCGCGTCGAGCTTCAGCCGGATGGTCCTGCCGAGCCGGCGAGACGCGATTTGCGAGCGGATATAAGGAGTCGGGATATGAAGCGGCATGGGACGGAACCAATGGGTACGGAGGGAACGGAGGAAACGCATGCGACGCATCACTGCGAGCGCCAATGTCGGTCATCGTACGGCACGCGCCCCATGCTTTCCAATACCATCGAGTGGCGTTTGCTATGCTTCACAGGTATATCGATGAACGAGAGCTGATACCGCATGCGTCAGATCGAATTGCGTCACCTGCGCTACTTCGTGGCCGTCGCGCAGGCCGGCAGCGTGATGGCCGGCGCCCGTGCGGCCGGCATCGTCCAGCCCGCGCTGTCGCGACAGATCCGCGAACTCGAGGACGCGATCGGCACGCCGCTGCTGGTGCGCCGCGCAACGGGCGTCACGCTCACGGCGGCCGGCGCCAGCTTCCTGCAGGACGCGACCGGCCTGCCCGCGACGCTGCAGGACAGCCGTGAGCGCGCACTGCGCAGCGCGGCCGGCCAGCTGGGCGAACTGCGGCTCGGGGCGTGGCCGAACTGCCTGCCGTTGCCCGTCGTCGCAAACGTCCTCAAGGCGTTTCGCGATGCGTGTCCGGACGTGAAGCTGTCGATCGCGCCGATGCTGTCGGCCGAACAGGCAAGCGCGCTGATGCGCGGCCAGCTCGACGGCGGGATCATGGCGTGGCGTCGGGACGAGGCGCCGCACCTGTCGGGCGTACGGCTGCTGAGCGACCGCTTCGTGCTCGCGATGCCCGCGCCGCCGGGCGGACGCTTCACCGCGCCGCGCACGCTGGCCGACGTCGCGAACGAGCCGTTCGTCTGGTTCGACGCGCAGCGCTCCGCCGCGCACCACCGGTTCCTGATGGCGCAGTGCCAGCAGGCCGGCTTCACGCCGCGGATCGCGCAGGTCGGCAGCGACATTCCAACGTTGATCGGCCTCGTCGCGGCCGGGATGGGCTGTGCGTTCGTGCCGGAAAGCGCGTCGCCAACCTGCCCGCACACGGTCCGGCTCGTCGCGCTCGACGAGCTCGCGAGCCGCTTCGACATCGAGTTCGTGTTCGACGGTGCGGCCGTGCCACCGTCGCCCGTCGTCGCACGGTTTCTCGAGGCCGTGCGCGAGGCGGCCGGTGAAGCGCGCCAAGCGGGCTGAGCGAGCAGCAGATTCGGCGACTTGGCCCGGCACTTGGGCGACGCGATTCGCGGTGCCGAATGACGGGCGGAACCCCCTTCCGTCAAACCGTCGGCTTGGCTGCTGAAACACGCTAAACAACTGCATCTTTTTCGCGAAAATTCTTACAAAACGGCGACACCGGACGCCGCAGCACCGGTGTTTTTAAATTGACACCAAAAAGTGCCGTTTAACGTCGGTTCGAATTGTCATGGTTCGAAATATACTGCGCGCGCATCCAACCCTCGTGCCAAAGAGAGGATGCGTTTCCGCCCCGGTCACGGTCCCCCTGTGATCGGGGCTTTTTTTGCCCGTGGGCCTTGTCGGCAAAGGGTTTTCGGCATCGGTGCGACGTTCGTTCGGGGCGATGCCCGCCACCTGACCGGCCCGCCCGATCCGCGCGGCGGCGCATCGCCGGACGGTTTACGGACGGCCTCCGGATCATCGGGCGCAGCGATCGTCAGCCCACTTCGAAGTGTCGATGGCTCACGGTCTCCCGGCCGAAAGCCGCGGCCTCTTCATTACACGAAGCTTTCGCAAAAAACCGCTTTCGCCCGCCTCAGAAACGGGCTTCAAGCGCTCGCTGCATTGTTGACATGAAATCAAGATAATTTCGTCCGTATACGGCTTTTTCCGCAAAAGTCATGCAGGCACACTTCGCCCTGTCCTCAACGGCCTGTGCCGTTGTCCCTCGACTACAGGAGCTCATCGCGTGAACCCCACGACTTCCTCTCCTTCCCGCCCCGACGGCAGCGCAGCGCTGCCGCTGCTGGCACTCGCCGCCGGTGCGTTCGGCATCGGCACGACCGAGTTCTCGCCGATGGGCCTGCTGCCCGTGATCGCCGACGGCGTGCACGTGTCGATTCCGCAGGCCGGCATGCTGATCAGCGCGTATGCGATCGGCGTGATGGTCGGCGCGCCGCTGATGACGCTGCTGCTCGCGCGCTGGTCGCGCCGCTCGGCGCTGATCGCGCTGATGTCGATCTTCACGATCGGCAACCTGCTGTCGGCGTTCGCGCCGGGCTACACGACGCTGCTGCTCGCCCGCCTCGTGACGAGCCTCAACCACGGCGCGTTCTTCGGACTCGGTTCGGTGGTCGCGGCCAGCCTCGTGCCGCGCGAAAAGCAGGCCAGCGCGGTCGCGACGATGTTCATGGGCCTGACGATCGCGAACGTCGGCGGGGTGCCGGCCGCGACCTGGCTCGGCCAGATCATCGGCTGGCGCATGTCGTTCGCGGCGACCGCGGGCCTCGGCCTGGTGGCGATCGCCGGGCTGTTCGCGGCGCTGCCGAAGGGCGAAGCCGGCAAGATGCCCAACCTGCGCGCGGAACTCTCGGTACTCACGCGCCCCGTCGTGCTCGGCGCGCTCGGGACGACCGTGCTCGGCGCCGGTGCGATGTTCACGCTCTACACGTATGTCGCGCCGACGCTCGAACACGTGACCGGCGCAACGCCCGGCTTCGTGACCGCGATGCTGGTGCTGATCGGCGTCGGCTTCTCGATCGGCAACATCGCGGGCGGGCGCCTCGCCGACCGCTCGCTCGACGGCACGCTGATCGGTTTCCTGCTGTTGCTGATTGCCACGATGGCGGCGTTCCCGGTGCTCGCCAGCACGCATGTCGGCGCCGCCGTCACACTGCTCGTGTGGGGTGTCGCAACGTTCGCGGTCGTGCCGCCGCTGCAGATGCGCGTGATGCGGGCGGCCCACGAAGCGCCGGGCCTCGCGTCGGCCGTCAACATCGGCGCGTTCAACCTCGGCAATGCGCTCGGCGCGGCCGCCGGCGGTGCGGCGATCTCGGCGGGCTTCGGTTATGCGGCCGTGCCGCTCGTCGGCGGACTGATCGCCGCAGCCGGACTCGCACTCGTGTTCCTGCAGATCGCGCAGCAGCGCCGCGCACCGGCCGCCACGAATTCGTAATCGCGACACGTCGCGCCGGTAATGCGCGACGGCCCGCCGCCCCTCAGGCAAACACGTTCACGGCCGCGCAATGCGGCCGTCTTCGTTTTCAATCGTCAATTCCGATTCACCGATTCCACAATCAGAAAAATCAGGAATATCGGCCATCAAGCGTCGACGCAAATCCAATTCATTAACGGATAACTGAAAACGATTCAATCCACCAGAATGATTCAGCATCCGCGCATTTCACTTCACTGGATACATTAACCATCCATTCCGCATCGACCGTTTCAACCCGCCACACCAATCGGAAAAATCGAATCGCACCCTGCAATACTCGCGGAGTAATTGCCGCATCGCTGGAAAATCTTTCGTCCCCTCCGCACCCGAGAAAATCGGAAACCGTAATGTTTTCCGGCTTTATTCAATCGATTCCCGGTTTTACTGTAACAAAATGAAACAGCCCGATCATTGCGATTGAAAGACTCGCCGATTCGTATCAGCATTTGCAATGCCGTGGCATGCGAAGCGCGGCATAAATCCAATGAAAAACCGCTCGATGAGGGATCAGTGTGAAAGTTGCCATCGCTTCCACGACAATGTCGCTCGCGCTGTTAATCGGCCTGTCGACACCTGCCGCCGACGCCGCCACTTATTCGAACGGCACTGCAACCGCCACCTTCAACGTCACGCTGACGCTGCAGCCGAACTGCACGATCGCCGCGAACCCGCTGGCGTTCGGGACCAACGGGGTGCTGGCCACGGCAATCAACCAGCAGACGACCGTCAGCGTCACCTGTACCAATACGACGCCGTACAACGTCGGCCTCGATGCGGGCTCGGTCACGGGTTCGAGCGTCGCGAGCCGCCTGATGGCCGGCACGTCGACCGGCAACACGACGACGACCGTCGGCTTCCAGCTCTACCAGGACGCCGGGCGCACGACGATCTGGGGCAACACGCAAGGCACGAACACCGTGGCCGGCACCGGCACGGGCGCCGCGCAGGCGTTGAACGTCTACGGCCAGGTGCCCGCTCAGGCCACGCCGAAACCGGACACCTATCAGACGACCGTCACCGCAACCGTCTACTTCTGACCGGCACCGCAACGCATGACCGCATTACGTCGAATGCTCGCCGCGCTGCTGTGCGCGGCCGGCACCGCGCACGCCGCGTCGCTGCAGATCTCCCCCGTCACGATCGAATTCGGCACCGACGACACGGCCACCGGCATCACGCTGCGCAATCCGGGCGAGCGCCCCGTATACGGGCAGGTGCGCGTATTCCGCTGGGACCAGGCCGACGGCGAGGACACGCTGACGCCCACCCAGGATCTGATCGCGAGCCCGCCGCTGATCGAGGTCGGCACGCAGTCCGAGCAACTGATCCGCGTCGTGCGTGCGTCGCGCGCGCCCGCCGGCATCGAGCAAAGCTACCGGCTGCTGATCGACGAGCTGCCGCAGCCCGGCGAAGCGCCGACCAACGGCGTGTCGATCCGGCTGCGCTATTCGATTCCGGTGTTCGTCGAACCCGCGGCCAACGGCGCGCCGCAACTCGACTGGGCGCTGCTGCACAGCGACGGCGGCTGGGTGCTGCGGGTGCGCAACGACGGCGCGCGCCGTGCGCAGCTGGCCTCGGTCGAGCTCGTGACCGGCGACGGCCACACGTACCCGCTCACGCACGGGCTGCTCGGCTACGCGCTCGCG
>NZ_JAAGPG010000498.1:0-6246 GCF_017104665.1 Burkholderia sp. Se-20378
CAGCGAAGCTGGCGACTTCGCCGCGAGCGTCGAGGAACGCAAGTTCGTCTGCCTGCTCGACGACGGGTGTCTCCTGATTGCCGACGGCCACGAGATGAATCCGTTCGTGCTGTCGTATCGCGCGCGGCTTGACCGGATGGGCCGGCCGTACCGGCCGACGCCCGCGACGCTGATGCAGGTGCGCGAGGCGTACCGGCAGAACGCCGCGGGCGGCGGCGAGCGGCTCGATCACACGGTGATGCAGGTGCTCGCGAAGGAGCTGATCGGCCGCGCGTGCCGCGAGCGCGCATCGGACATCCATATCCGCGTACGACGCTTCAGCACCGAGGTCTACTTCCGGATCCACAACGAGCTCATGCGCGTGAACGAGCACACGCGCGAGCACGGCGAGCGGCTGCTCGCGACGCTGTACGGCGCGATGACGACCGTGTCGGACAACAGCTACCGGCCGAGCGAACGTCAGGACGCGAGCATTGGCGACCGCGACAAGCTGCCGGACGATCTGTACGGCGTGCGGATCGCGACGACGCCGACCAACGAAGGCAGCCTGATGGTGCTGCGGCTCCTGTACAACGATGCGGGCGACGCGACCGATCTCGCGGCGCTCGGCTTCGCGCCCGAGCACGTCGCGGCGTTCCGTGCGCTGCGCGCACAGCCGCACGGGATGAACATCATCAGCGGCCCGACGGGTTCCGGCAAATCGACGACGCTGCAGCGGATGCTCGCCGCCCAGATCGACGAATCGCGCGGCAGCCTGCACGTGATCACGGTCGAGGACCCGATCGAATATCCGATCGACGGCGCGGTGCAGACGCCCGTCGCGAACGCGCCGACCGAGGACGCGCGCGCGCTCGCGTTCGCGGCGGCGATCACGAACGCGATGCGGCTCGATCCGGACACGATCATGATCGGCGAGATCCGCGACCGCGCGTCCGGGCAAACGGCGCTGCGCGCGTCGATGACGGGCCACCAGGTGTGGACGACGGTGCACGCGAACAGCGCGCTCGCGATCGCCGACCGCCTGATCGATCTCGGCCTGCACGCGCGGATGGTCACTGATCACACGGTGATCTCGGGGCTCATCAGCCAGCGTCTCGTGAAGCTGCTGTGTCCGCATTGCAAGCTGCGGCTCGTCGATCATCCGGACCGGATCGAGCCGGGCCTGTTCGCGCGGCTGCGGCTCGCGCTCGACAGCCGGATGCACGACGTGTGCATCGCGGGCGATGGCTGCGAGCACTGCCGCACGGTCGGCACGATCGGCCGCACCGTCGTCGCCGAAGTGATCCTGCCCGATGCGCGGCTGTTCGAATTCCTGCGCGACGGCGACAAGGCCGGCGCGCTCGAGTACTGGACCACCACGCGCGGCGGGATGACGCTTGGCGAGCACGCGCTGCGCAAGGTCGCGGCGGGGCTCGTCGATCCGCGCGGCGTCGAGCGCGTCGTCGGCACGCTCGCGCCGGTTGCGGGCGAAGCGCGACAGCAACTGTCGCTCGTCGGATTCAGCTATGGCACTTGAGCTGAATCGCCGCTGGGCGAAGTTCTGCCTGAATGCCGACGAGCGGCTGCGCGTCTATCGGAAGATCGCGAAGATGCTCGGCAACGGGGTGCCGCTCCTCAAGGTGCTGGAGGAACTCGAATGGCGTGCGTCGAGCGAAGGGCGCAAGCCGCGCGAGGCGCTCGCGATCGTGCTGTCCGACTGGCGGCTCGCCGTGCAGAACGGCCGGATGCTGTCGGAGGCGATGGAGGCATGGGTACCCGCGACGGAGCAGATGATCGTCGCGGCGGGCGAGCAGGCGGGGCACATCGAGGACGCGCTCGTGTCGGTCGCCGACATCGTGCAGTCGAGCCGCAAGATCCGCCGCGCAGTCACGGGCGGCGTCGCGTATCCGGTCGGGCTGGTCGTGATGGTGATCGGTTATCTGTACCTGTTCGGCACGCACGTGATCCCGAAGTTCGCGCTGATCGCCGATCCGACGCACTGGCGCGGCGCCGCGCGCTCGCTGTACCTGATGTCGCTGTTCGTGCAGGGCTGGATGCCGGTCGTCGTCGCGGCGCTCGTCGCGGTGCTCGCCGCGCTCGCGTGGTCGCTGCCGCGCTGGCGCGGGCCGCTGCGCATCTACGCGGATCGCGTGCCGCCTTATTCGATCTACCGGCTCGTCACGGGCAGCGGCTTCCTGATCGCGTTCTCGGTGCTGCAGGCGTCGGGCGTCACGGTCGAGCGGGCGCTGCTCAAGATCGGCGCGGTCGCGGAGCCGTGGCTGCGCGAGCGGATCGACGACACGCTGGTCGGCGTGAAGTCGGGCCTCAACGCAGGCGAGGCGCTGCGCAACGCCGGTTATCAGTTTCCGTCGCGCGAGATCGTCGAGGATTTGTGCATCTACGCCGAATACCGCGGCTTCGACACGGCACTCAAGATGCTCGCCGACGAATGGCTCGAAGAGGGCGTCGCGCGGATTACCGCGCAGATGCGCGTGCTTAACGGCGTCGCGATCGTCGCGCTCGCGATGGTGATCGGCTGGCTCGTGACGGGCTTCTTCGGCATCCAGCAGGAAATCGCCGCAATGACGCGCGCGATGCATTGACGTCGCGCATTTTCAATTCTGGAGAACACACTATGAAACCACTCGCCAACCCTCCCGCCTATCGACACGCACCGGCGTTCTGCCGGAGGCACCGCAAGGAGCGCGGTGCGTCGCTGCTCGAGAGCATCGCGTATCTGGGCGTCGCGGCGATCGTGATCGTCGGCGCGATCGCGCTGCTCGGGTCGGCGTTCTCGAGCGCGAATACGAATCGGCTGACCGAGGATCTGAATGCGATTCAGACGGGCACGAAAAAGCTTTACATGGGGCAGGTGAACAACTACGGCAAGGATTCGATGAACGCGAATTTGAGTGCGGCGAAGGTGTTTCCGGCGACGCTGACACAGGACGGCAAAGGCGGTGTTTCGAATACCTGGGGAGGGACTGTGACCGTGACCGGTGCGACGCAGACTTTCACAGTCGCTTACACGCAGGTGCCGAGAGAAGTCTGCGTCAATACGTTGACGGCCGGCGGAAACTGGAAATCGGCAACGATTGGCAATAAGTCCATCGATTATCCGGTCTCGCCGAGCGCTGCGACGGACAATTGCACCGATAGCGCCACCATCGTCTGGACGTCGAACTGACACCACCAGACTCATTCGCCATCCGCCACGTCACTTATGTACGCCCTCGCCGCCGCACTGGCCTTCGCGTCGATCGCCGCTGTCTATGCGACGCTGCATGACCCGTCCGCCATTCCCGCACTGCAACCGGCGCGCACCGCGCAGGCGCTCGCCGAAAACCTCGCCATCTACCGGCAGGCGACGCTCGACTATGCGCGCGTGCATCCCGGCACACGTGGCGCGGTGCCAGATACGCGGCTGCCGTTTCCGGCGTGGTATCCGGGCGCGAACCCGCTATGGCGCAACTACGTCATGGACGGCACCGTCGTCGCGTATGCGTCGGCGGCGCCGTCCGTCAATATCATCGGCGAAATCACGACGCTCGCCGACGGTTCGCTGTTCGCGGGCGTCGCGTATCGCAATGCGGTCGTGCGCCCCGGCAACGCGAATCCGAACGCGCCGGTGAGCGGCGTGCCGCTGCCAGCCGGGTTGAAGATTGCGAACGGCATGCCGGTCTGGATGGGGCAAGCGTACTGATGCATTTCAAGTCTTCCCGTCGCCGCGCGCGCGGCATCGCGCTGATCGAGGTGCTCGGCGCGCTGGCGATCGCAGCAGTGATGCTCGCCGGCATCGCGATGATGATGGATTCGTCGCTGGACGACGTGCGTGCGGAGCAGGCTGCGCAATACCAGGCGCAGGTGACGGCCGCCGCCACGCGGGCGTTGAGGCGCGATTACGATGCGTGGCTGCAGCGCGCGAACAAACAAACGCCCATCGTGATGAAGCTTGCCGATCTGCAGGCGACGAATGATCTGCCCGCAGCACTTCGGCCGACGAATGCATACGGCCAGAACACGTGCGTACTCGTCAAGCGGAGCGCACTCGGCGCCGGGCTCGACGCGCTGGTCGTGACGACCGGCGGCGAGACGATCGGCGACAAGGAACTCGGGCTCGTCGCCGCGAGTGCGGGGCCGGGCGGCGGTTCGATCAGCCGGGCGTTTCCGAATGAAGTGCGCGGCGCATTCGACGCGTGGCGGATGCCGCTCGGCACGTTTCTCGGCGGCAGCTCGCCAACCTGCGATCCGAAAGGCGCCACGCCGCCGAATGTGGGTCACCTCGCGAACGAGATCTTCTTCAACGGCCCGGGCCAGCAGATCAACAGCGATTACCTGTACCGCGTTGGCGTCGGCGGCCATCCGGAGGCGAACGCGATGCAGGTGCCGATCTGGCTCACGCACACGTTCACGGCCGGCAACCCCGACGCGGCGAACTGCGGAACGGCCGGCAACTTCACGAACGGCAAGCTTGGCGCGGACGCATTCGGCAATCTGCTGAGCTGCAAGAGTGGCGTGTGGCGCGGCGCTGGCGGCCACTGGAAGGATCCTGTCGAAAGGACCAACGATCTGCCCACCGATGCATCGAACGAGAAAGGCGACGTACGCCTCACGCTCGACAAATTCCGCGCCTACGCGTGGACGGGCGCCGCCTGGCAGGCGCTCGCGGTCGATCAGAACGACAACCTGATCGTGCCCGGCGTCGTTTCCGCGAACCAGTACGAGATCACCGGGCGTGTCGTCGTCAACACGCCGTGTGCGCCCGACAAGAATCGTCCGACTGCCGGCCTCGTATCGATGGGCCAGGACGGACAAGTGCTGTCATGCCAGGACGGCAAGTGGCTGCCGCAGTCAGGGATCAAGATCGGCGGTACCGACACGGCATGCGCGATCCTGATGGAGACGCCTGGCGCGAGTGATTTTTCGTGCGGGTTCACCTACCGTGGCGGGTATCCGAATCCGCCGCTCATCACCTACGAACGGGACGGCACGTACACGTACACGATCGACCGGCCGGTGAAGCTCGACAACAATGGGCTGATTGCGGTGAGCGCATACATGCACATGAGCTATGCGACCTGCGACCAGAAGGGGCGAGAAGGGCAGATGCGGCTGGTCGTCGACGTCATCGACCGTCAGGGCAACAGGGTGATCGCGCACAACGAGGCGCAGTCGTCGAAATTGCGCGAGGACGCCGCGACGATCAACGTCACGCTGAACGTGGCCGCCGAGCCGCGCAACGGATACACGGTCAGGCTTTCGAGCAAATGGGCGACGTATGACGGCTACGCGAAGACGCCGTGGACGTCCTCCTATTGCGGCGGCGGCCAGACCTTCCTTCAGACGCCGCTCGCAACCGGCTGGACCATCAATTCGTTCTATTGAACGGACCTTCGCCGCGCGCGGCCGCCGCCGCGCCCGGATGCGGTTAACTGCACGGGTCTCCCATTCGCGGCGCGCGCCTGTCCGACCGACGGCCGCGCGTCCTCACCGGACGGACCCATGAAGGCCAAGATTTCCATTTTTCTGTCCCTGATGTGCTCGCTTGCGAGCCTTTCCGTCGATGCCGCGCCGATCCGCTGGCGCAGCACCGAAATCCAGTACGCGGCGGAAGGCAAGGACGTGAAGGACGTCCTGCGCGACCTCTCCGCGAGCCAGAACATCGCGGCGAACGTCGCGCCCGGCGTGAGCGGCGCCGTCAGCGGCAAGATGAAGATGTCGCCGCAGCGCTTCCTCGACACGCTCTCCGCGTCGTTCGGATTCGTCTGGTACTACGACGGCACCGTGCTGTACGTGACGCCCGCGAGCGACATGAAGAGCACGCTCGTCAAGCTCGATCACGCGAACACGGGCGACCTGCGGGATCTGCTCGAGCAGATGAAGGTCGCCGATCCGCGCTATCCGGTCACCTACAACGCGCAGCAGCGCACCGCGCTCGTCGCGGGGCCGCCGCGCTATGTCGAGCTCGTGACGAGCATCGCCGCGCGGCTCGACGAGAATTCCGCGCGCACGGGCGGCACGACGATCCGCGTGTTCTCGCTGAAGCACGCGTGGGCCGCCGACCGCGACGTCAACGTCGACGGCACGACGGTGACGATGCCGGGCGTCGCGTCGCTGCTGAACCGGATGTATCACCCGGGCGACGGCAAGCGCGTGTCGCAGACGACCGTCGGCAAGCCGATCAGCCGCGCCGCCCCGAAGATGGATCTCGGCGGCGGGCGCGGCGGCGTGCCGCAATTGCCGCCGCTGCCGCCGTACATGCAGGGC
>NZ_JAAGPG010000499.1:0-6245 GCF_017104665.1 Burkholderia sp. Se-20378
GTCAGCGTGCGCGCGAACGCAAGCCACGGCACCGGCGCCTGCCCGGCCGGCAGCCGGTAGCGCACGGTGCCGCGCGCGTCGAATGCGCTGACCGGCACCAGCACCTCGCGCGCGACGGACAGCCAGTCGAAGCGGTCGCGATCGATCAGCAGCCGCGTATGCGGGCTCGAATAGACGATCAGCATGTCGGCATCGCCGGCCGTGAGTTGCAGGATCGCTTCCTCCGCGCTGCCGGTCGATACCGTCGCCGTGAAAAAGCCTGCGCGCGCAACCGTTTCGTCGTACCAGTCGGGGAAGAAGGTGGCCGAGAGCGTGCGGCCGGTCGCGATCCGGAGGTTGTTCTCCAGCACCGGCGATGCTTCCTGCAGTTGCGTGCGCGCGCCGTGCAGGATGTCGAGCGCGTTCGACGCCGCATCGAGGAACACGGTGCCGGCCGCCGTCAGTTCGAGCGGCTTCGTGCGTGCGATCAGGCGCGTGCCGACCCATTCCTCGAGCGACCGGATGCGGCGGCCGAACGCCGGATGCGTGACGAAGCGATTCTCCGCTGCGCGCGTGAAGCTGCGCGTGCGCACGAGTTCGACGAAGTCTTCGAGCCATTTCAGTTGCATGGCTGGGCTCCTGGGTGGGCGATGAGGTGCGGGTCGGGCGCGCTCGCGAACGACAAGCGTGGCGCGGGCGGCACGGGCCGCGAGTGGCGCCCGATCCTACAGCACCTGCGGCGCATCGCGCAGCACGGCGCGCAGCGCGACATCGAACGGCGTCGCGTGATCGATCCCGGCCGCACGCACGCGCGATGCGTCCAGATGGCAATCGTACGGGCGCGGCGTCGCGTCGGTCGGCTGATCGATCCGCTTGAGCGCGGCGTCGATGCCGAGCGCGGCCGCGATCCGCCGCGCGATGTCGTACTTCGTCATCGGCTCCTCGCCCGACCAGTGACGGAGGCCCGTGATCGACGCCCCCGCGAGATGACGCAGCGTCAGGTCGCGGATGACGTCCGCGACGTCCGGCGTAAACGTCGGGTAACGGATCGCCCATGCGTCCATGCCGACCGCGTCGGCGCCCGGCCGTGCGGAGGCAACGATCGCCGGCACGAGGCTCGTGACGGCCGATTCGCTCCAGTCGACGATCGGGCCGTAGAGCAGCGGCAGGCGCAGCACGCACGACAGCGGCGATGCGCCGAGCAGTGCCGCCTCGCCTTCCAGCTTCGTGCGGCCGTAGATGTTCAGCGGATTCGGGGTGGCGTCTTCCGTGTACGGGGCCGCCTTGCCGTCGAAGACGTAGTCGGTGGAGATGCCGAGCGTCCATGCACCGTAGCGCGCGGCGAGCGCACCGATGCGGGCCGGCGCGGTGACGTTGATCGCGCGGGCGCCGGCAGGGTCGCGTTCGCAAACGTCGGGGCGGCGTTCGGCCGCGCAGATGATCACGGCGGCCGGTTGGCGGGTGGCGAACAGGTGTTCGAGGGCCGGCTCGTCGAGGACGTCGAGGACGTCGAGTTCGGCGAGGTTGTCCGGGGGCAGTGCGAGGCGTTTTGCGCCTGCGCCTTGCGGGTTCCGGATGGTCGCGACGAGGTTCAGTGACGATTCGCGGGCCAGCGATGCGGCAACCGCACGGCCGAGGAGGCCTGCGGCGCCGATAAGGAGAATGGTGGGAAGGTCGGTCGACGCGGTCGGGTTTGGCATGGGCGGCAATTCAAGTGACTTGGGAGCGCGCGAGGTCGCGTTCGACGTTCGCGCCATGGTCGTCGGGAGAATAGCCGAGTATGACAGCCGGACCATCGTGGTGGCAGGTCGGTAACCCCGCGACGGGCGTGCGTCGTGTTCGCTGCGACCGACGCCCGACACGGCGCACCGTCCGCCGGGACGACGCCGGTTCCGCCGACGACGTCGACGCACCGCGTGGCCGCCCGTGCGCGCGTGCAATCTGCGGAGCCGCCACACCGCGATCGCTGCCAGAAAGCAAAGCCCGGTGCGCTTGCACGCACCGGGCCGTCACACCTGCGGGAAACTTCGTACTGCCTTACTTCCGGTCGAGCGAATACCGGCCCGGGCCAGTCAGCGCGAGCAACAGCAGTCCGCCGATGATGCTCACGTTCTTGTAGAAGTTGATCATCGCCATGTATTGCTCCATCCCCTGCAGCGCCCAGTAGCGATGGCCGATCAATGCGGTCGCGAGCGTATAGGCCGCGAACACCAGTGCGAGCGGACGCGTATAGAACCCGATCGCGATCAACAGGCCGCCGGCCAGCTCGACCCCGACCGCGATCGCGGCTGCCAGCTCGGGCGCCGGGTTCCCCGTCGACGCCATGTACGCGACCGTGCCCGAGAAGCCGCTCAGCTTCTGCCAGCCGAACAGCACGAACAGGATCATCATCAGCACGCGAGCCGCCAGCAGCAGCTCGTCCTTCTTCGACTCCAGTGAAACGTAACGCATGGCAATCACCCTTGAATTGACGGTTTGATGCATCCGGTGCCGATACGCGGCGAATCGGCGCGCCAGGTCGGCAACGAACCACTCCTCGCACAATCGAACAGCAAGCCGGCTGGCCCGCCGCCGAAGAATCCGCCCAGTCGCACCGTTTTTGGTGCGCTCCGGATCGGTTCTGGCGAAGCACGGATGCAGTCTACTGTCTCCCCAAGAATCATCAATCCGCCGAAACATGATTCGCTGTCTCGTTTAAGTGGACAATCATGCGAAACAAGGCCGTGACGAAGCAGCGACGAATCCGGTCAAATGGACCTGCCCTCATGTTTCAAGAACATGAAAACCGCCCGCTCTCATATCCGGCTTCCGTATCTAGTCGATATAAAAGCTTCAATTAGCGAGAACAGGCCACACCAACGTATCGCAATCGTTATTCGACGACACGTTCCGTGCAGCAATCGTTATCAATGAATTAAGCGGAAAACTCGACATTATTTCCAGTCGGCAAAGCCCCCTGTTCCGGGCAAAGGCGTGTGGCCTGGAAATGCGCATTGGTACAAGAAAGCGTTCCGCGGGCATGCGATTGAGGTCGCCCATGGCGGATATGTCCGCTGGACAAGGATTTCAGCCCGATACCCGCACGCAGAACACCTTTCGCCCACCGTCGATCGACGCGATGTTTAGCAGCGCCAGCGCAAGAATCCGATCAAACATTCACGCCGCCGGTCAGTATTCAATGTCGGCAAAGCGCCTTTAATAAATTCAATCAAAACGATGTGTTAACGGCAAAAAATCGCAAACCTTTAGCCCGCACGGCATCACTGCATTCTCGTCTGCATTTTTCTCAACATGCATTACAAAAAATTACCAATAAATTCCGATTTAAATATACGATAGCGCACGTCCTTACGTTTTCCCGACATTCCCGTGAACCCCGGAACGCGTCTCGCCGGACGCGGCCTGCAGGCGAATCGCCGCAGGCCGTCCCGGCAGCCGCTCGTCACGGGATCGCTTTCCAACCGGAGACCACCCATGGCAATCAACACGCCCGTGAACAGCAGCGCGAACTCGAACAGCGTGATGCAACAGGCGGTGCAATCGATCATCAGCGGCTCGACCGGCAATACGTCGGACATCAACGCGCTCGTCAAGGTGCTGGTGAACGCGAAGACGGCCGGCCGCGCGGCCGCGCTGACCTCGACGCAAGCCACCAACACGACGCAGATTTCCGCATTCGGCGCGCTGTCGTCGGCGCTGGGCGCGCTCGAGGCGGGCCTCGCGTCGCTGAAGAACGGCGCCCTGCAGTCGACGTTCAACGCAGTCGCGAGCGGCAAGGGCCTGACCGCAACCGCAGGCGTCGGGGCGGTCGCCGGCACCTACACGGTCGGCGTCACGCAGATCGCAACCTCGCAGGCGCTAGCGTCGTCGGGCTTCGACGGGAGCAAGGCGCTCGGCACCGGCACGTTGACGCTGTCGCTCGGCAGCCAGTCGTTCAAGGTCCCGGTCGGCAGCACGAACAACACGCTGTCGGGCATTGCGGCCGCGATCAACTCCGCGTCCGACAATCCGGGGATCAGCGCAACCGTCATCAAGGGCACCGACGGCTCGCACCTCGTGCTCTCGTCGACGAAGACCGGCTCGGCGAACGCGATCAGCGTCGCGGTCGGCGACCTGTCCGGTGACAACGGGCTGTCGAGCCTCGGCGTCAAGTCGACGGCCGACACGTCCGGCGGCGCATCGAAGATCGAGTCGGCGAACAGCGCGGCCGCGTGGCAGCAGAGCACCGCCGCGCAGGACGCGAAGTTCACGCTCAACGGCATCGCATCGACCAGCGCGAGCAACGCGGTGTCGGGCGTGCTGACCGGCGTCACGCTGAACCTGTCGGCGGACGCGATCAACGCGACCGGGCCGCAGACGCTGACGATCAGCACCGATACGAAGGCGCAGGCGGCGACGATCACGAATTTCGTGAACCTGTACAACACCGTCGTCAAGACGATGGGCACGCTGACGAGCTTCACGCCGGGCGCGAACTCGCAGGGCGCGCTGATCGGCGATTCGACGCTGAACACGATCCGCAACTCGCTCGCGTCGAGCGTCGCGCTCGGCGTCCCCAACGAGAACGGCAACGGGCACACGAACCTGATGTCGCTCGGCATCACGCTGGAGAAGGACGGCACGCTGAAAATCGACAGCGCGAAGCTCGACAGCGCGCTGTCGTCCAACCAGGCGGGCGTCGCGCGCCTGTTCAACTCGAAGAACGGGATCGGCGCGCACCTGGCCGAGCAGATCGCACCGTTCACGAAGAAAGACGGGATGATCGACGTGCGCACGAACGCGCTGAACGCCGATCTGAAGCGCGTCACCAAGCAGCAGTCGGACCTGACGGACTACGCCGACCAGCTGACCAAGCAGTACCAGGCGCAGTTCACGGCACTCAACTCGCTGATGGCCAAGATGAACTCGAACACGAAGTACCTGACGCAGTTGTTCGGCGGCGCCAACAGCGCCGGCACGCTGGCGAACAAGTGATGAACGCCAGGGCTGCCCGATGATCGTGGCGGCGGCCGCCGGTCAACGGATCGACCGGCTCGCGCCGCCGCGCACGGCGTCTCGCCTGGAAACTTCACTCACGCCCGGTGGTGCGCAAGCGCGCCGGGCTCCCTCCCTGGCTCACGCCGTCGTGGCAGGCAGCCTTGCCGCGATTCGCCCGATGCGGGCGTGCGGTCAGCCAAGCCCTTCCACGCGATCGGCAAACAGATCGATCGCACGCGATACCTGACGCCCGAAATAGCCCGGCCGCTCGCGCTCGTAGGCGCGCAGCAGCGACGTGCACTCACGCTCGGCCCAGCGCCACACGGGGCCCTGCTTCGCGAAGACCGGATGATCGTGCAGCTCGGCCGGTACCGCGTGTTCGTCGTCCCAGCCCCAGAAATACGCCTGGTGGGCGCGCGCGAACGGCATCCCCAGATTGCTCGCCACGGTCTCGTCGTGGCGCAGCGTGAAATCGACGATTTCCTTGCGCGTGCGGCCGCCGATATCGTCGTGACGCGCCTCGATCCAGCAGTGATACCTCGCCAGCTGCGACAGATGCCGCGCGGTGCGGCGCCGCTCGCGCGTCGTGCACAGCGCATACAGGTTGCCGTCGCCGAAATCCAGCACCTCGCCACCCGCGAACGGCCGATAAGGCTTGCCGGTCAGCAGCGTCAGCACCTGCGCGCCGACGATCGCATAGTCGGCGCATCGCATGTAGCCGCTGCGCGTCGTCGCTTCCGACACGCTCCGGTGGACAACCTCATCGATCACGGCGTGCAGCATGGCATCTACCGGTGCCGCCAGGATCGGCGGCGGGCTTGTCGTCGTGACTTGTTGCATGGAAAACGGATGCGGATTCAACGGTTCGTCTGTCAGAAACGCTCGGCGGCGCGATATTACGAATCGTTACAAGAAACGCCCGGAGGGATTGATCAGATTTGTGTGCTTTTGTCGCCCGACGTGGACATGCGCCATGTCGGTCGGTGACGGTGGCGGCAGGTCGCGGGACGCAATGGGAGGGATTGGACGAGCGGCGGCGTTGCGCTCGGGGCTCGGGGCTCGGGGCTCGGGGCTCGGGGCTCGGGGCTCGGGGCTCGGGGCTCGGGGCTCGGGGCTCGGGGCTTGCGGCTTGGTGCTGGGAGCGTGGTGCGTGCTGCTCGTGCACGGCTGCGCGCTGCTGGCGGGTTGGCGCGCGGGGGTCGGCAGGGACGAGTGGGAGCGAGCGGCGCAGAGGGCGCGCGCCGTGTGTGTTGCGAGTGCGGGCAGTGGGGTGTGCACGTGGACTAAGA
>NZ_JAAGPG010000500.1:0-6214 GCF_017104665.1 Burkholderia sp. Se-20378
CAGCGCCGCCGAGCGCGGCCGCGTGCTGAAGCGGCTGTCGGCGCGTGTCGCCGCCACGATCGAGGAACTCGCCGCGATCGAAGCGCGCGACACCGGCAAGCCGCTGAAGCAGGCACGCGCCGACGCAGCCGCGCTCGCGCGCTACTTCGAGTTCTACGCAGGCGCCGCCGACAAGCTGCACGGCGAAACTCTCCCCTATCAAGCCGGCTACACGGTGCTGACGGTGCGCGAGCCGCACGGCGTCACGGGCCACATCGTGCCGTGGAACTACCCGATGCAGATCTTCGGGCGCAGCGTCGGCGCCGCACTCGCGGCCGGCAACGCCTGCGTCGTCAAGCCGGCCGAGGATGCGTGCCTGTCGTTGCTGCGCGTCGCCGAGCTGGCCGTCGAGGCCGGATTGCCGGCCGGTGCGCTCAACATCGTCACCGGCTACGGCCATGAAGCCGGTGCCGCGCTCGCACGCCATCCCGGCATCGACCACATCTCGTTCACGGGTTCGCCGGCCACCGGCAAGCTGGTCACGCAGATGGCGGCCGAGAACCACGTGCCCGTCACGCTCGAGCTCGGCGGCAAGTCGCCGCAGATCGTGTTTGCCGACGCCGATCTCGAAGCGGCGCTGCCCGTGCTCGTGTCCGCGATCGTGCAGAACGGCGGGCAGACCTGCTCGGCCGGCAGCCGCGTGCTGATCGAGCGCGCGGTGTACGAGCCGCTCGTCGAGCGGCTGGCCACCGCATTCAACGGGCTGCGCGTCGGCCCGAGCCGCGCCGACCTCGACTGCGGCCCGCTGATCAACGCGAAGCAGCAGCAGCGCGTGTGGGATTTCCTGTCCGACGCGCAGCACGACGGCATTCCGATGGCCGCGCACGGGCAGGTCGTCGCCGACGCGCCCGAAAGCGGCTTCTACCAGGCGCCCGCGCTGTTGCGCGACGTGCCGCCGTCGCACCGGCTCGCGCAGGAGGAAGTGTTCGGCCCCGTGCTCGCCGCGATGCGTTTCGTCGACGAAGACGAAGCCGTCGCGCTGGCAAACGGCACGCCGTACGGCCTCGTCGCGGGCATCTGGACACGCGACGGCGCACGCCAGATGCGGCTCGCACGGCGCCTGCGCGCGGGCCAGGTGTTCATCAACAACTATGGCGCGGGCGGCGGCGTCGAGCTGCCGTTCGGCGGCGTCGGCCACTCGGGCCATGGCCGCGAAAAAGGCTTCGAGGCACTGTACGGCTTCACCGCGCTGAAGACGATCGCGATCCGGCACGGCTGACCGCGCCGCAAGCAGCACACGGCATGCGGCCGGCAACGCGCGGACGCGAGCCGATGCACGACGACACTCATATCCAGCACAGGAGACACACCATGCGGTTGAGCGGCAAGACGGCAATCGTCACGGGCGGCGGCTCGGGGTTCGGCGAAGGCATCGCGAAGACGTATGCGCGCGAAGGCGCGAACGTCGTCGTCAACGACCTGAACGGCGCGGCAGCCGAGCGCGTCGCGAGCGAGATCGCGCTCGCGGGCGGCAAGGCCATTGCGGTGGCCGGCGACGTGTCGAAGCAGGACGACTGGCACGCGCTGCTGCAGGCTGCGCTCGACGATTTCCACGCGGTGCAGATCGTCGTGAACAACGCAGGCACCACGCACCGCAACAAGCCGGTGCTCGACGTGACGGAAGCCGAATTCGACCGCGTGTACGCGGTCAACATGAAGAGCCTGTTCTGGTGCGTGCAGACCTTCGTGCCGTACTTCCGCGAACAGGGCGGCGGCGTGTTCGTGAACGTCGCATCGACGGCCGGCGTGCGGCCGCGCCCGGGCCTCGTCTGGTACAACAGCACGAAGGGCGCGATGATCACCGCAAGCAAGTCGCTCGCGGCCGAGCTCGGCGCAGATCGCATCCGCGTGAACTGCATCAACCCCGTGCTCGGCGAAACGGCGTTGATGACGGAATTCATGGGCTGCGAGGATACCCCCGAAAACCGCAGCCGGTTCCTCGCGACGATCCCGCTCGGCCGCTTCTCGACGCCGCAGGACATCGCGAACGCGGCGCTTTACCTCGCCTCCGACGAAGCTGAATTCATCACGGGCGTCTGTCTCGAAGTCGACGGCGGGCGCTGCATCTAGCCGCACCGGGCTGTTCACGCGCCGAGCCGGGATTCTTCGGCCGGCACGGCATCCACGCACTGCTTCGCACGAAACCGGGCCTGCCACTGATACGCCGGTCCCGGCCAACTATAAGGACAGGAGACAACATGGCAACATCGACGCAGTCGCTGCCGGGCTCGTCCGGCGCATTCGAGGAAGCAACCTACCGCAAGGTGTCGTGGCGGCTCGTACCGCTCCTGCTGCTGTGCTACGTGGTCGCGTATCTCGACCGCGTGAACGTCGGGTTCGCGAAGCTGCAGATGGCAAGCGACCTGAACCTCAGCGACACCGTGTACGGGCTCGGCGCCGGGATCTTCTTCTTCGGCTATTTCCTCTTCGAAGTGCCGAGCAACATCATCCTGCACAAGGTCGGCGCGCGCGTGTGGATCGCACGCATCATGGCGACGTGGGGCGTGATCTCGATCCTGACGATGTTCGTCACGACGCCCACGATGTTCTACGTGATGCGCTTCCTGCTCGGCGTCGCCGAAGCAGGCTTCTTCCCCGGCGTGATCCTCTACCTCACCTACTGGTACCCCGCGCACCGGCGCGGCCGGATGACGACGTTCTTCATGACGGCCGTCGCGCTGTCCGGTGTGATCGGCGGGCCGCTCTCGGGCTTCATCCTGAAAGCGTTCGACGGCATCAGCGGGTGGCACGGCTGGCAATGGCTGTTCCTGCTCGAGGGTATCCCGTCGGTGCTGGTCGGCGTGGTCGTGTTCCTCAAGCTGGACGAGCGGATCGAGAAGGCGAACTGGCTGACCGACGACGAAAAGGCGCTGCTCACGCGCAACGTCGATGCTGAAGAAGCCACCAAGGAAGACCTGCCGCTCGGCGCCGTGATGTCGAGCCCGCGCGTGTGGCTGATGGCGCTGATCTACTTCTCGTTCGTGATGGGGCTCTACGGCGTCGGCTTCTGGCTGCCGACGATCATCAAGGCCACCGGCGTGACCGACACGTTCATGATCGGCCTGCTGTCGGCGATTCCGTATGCGGCCGCGGTGGTCGCGATGATCCTGATCGCACGCAGCGCGGACCGGCACCGCGAACGCCGCTGGCACGTCGCAATTCCGGCCGCGATCGGCGCGCTCGGGCTCGTGCTGTCGGTGATCTGGGCGCACCAGACCGCGCTCGCGATGCTCGGCCTCACGCTCGCGACGATCGGCATCCTGACGACGCTTCCGCTGTTCTGGAGCCTGCCGACCGCGTTCCTCGGCGGCACGGCGGCCGCGGCCGGCATCGCGATGATCAACTCGATCGGCAACCTCGCCGGCTTCCTCAGCCCGTACATGATGGGCTGGCTCAAGCAGGCAACGGGCGCCAACGATTCGGGCATGTACATGCTCGCCGGGTTTCTCGTGCTCGGCGGGCTGCTGGCGCTGTCGGTGCCGAAGCGACTGGTCGACAAGTAACCCTGGGCGCATGGCGCCCGCCGGTCGATAACCGACCACCCTCCGAAACGCCCCGCTGGCCGGAACCGCTCCGGTCGGCGGGGCGTTTCTGCTTCCGCGCCCGCACCGCCTGAGCGCTGCCGGTTCGGTATCCCGCCAACGATGACCTGCCAATCGTCAAAATATTCCCTATTAATCCTTTTATCATGGAACAATAAGGAACAATTTGAGTGCCACTGCCCGCCCATGTTCCATACCGTCGAAGAGTCCGCCGCCCGCCTGCGCCTCCACCCGAAGACTGTCCTGCGCTTCATCCGCGAGGGCAAGCTGCATGCAACGCGGGTCGGCCGTGAGTACCGCATCCTCGACGCCGACCTCGCTGCGTTCACGCAAATGGAGCCGGCCGCGCCCGTGCCGCGTACGGTGCGCGTCACCAGCATCGTCGACATTCCGGGCGCGTCGCAGTCGCTGCACCAGTACCTGTCGCGCTCGCTGCATGCGATGGCATCCGGCCGTACGTCGTATGTCGACCCGGTGCGAATCGACGTCACGTTCGATCCCGCCGCGAGCCTGGTCAAGATCATCGTCGCCGCAACGCCGGCCGACACGGCCGCGCTGATGTCGTCCCTCGAGGTGCTGCTGCAGCAAAGCGGGACATGAGCGCGATCTTCAGGTCGCCCCGCCACGCACACGCGATTCGCACGGCTTACGAGGCTGCGCTGTTGCACTGGCCGGCTGGACATCGGCGCATCACCGTGCAGACACGCCATGGCACCACCCATGTGATCGCCTGCGGTCCGGAGCACGCGCCGCCGGTCGTGCTGATCCACGGCGCGCAGACGACGGCAGCGAGCTGGCAGCATTACGCGGCCGAATGGTCGAAGCAGTGCCGGCTCTACGCGATCGACGTGATCGGCGAAGCGGGACCCAGCGCCCCGTCGCGACCACCGCTCGCGAGCGACGCGTACACGCAGTGGCTCGACGACGTACTCGACGGCCTGGGCGTGTCACGCGCCGCGTTCGTCGGCATCTCGCTGGGTGCGCGAACCGCGCTCGATTTCGCGTTGCGCCGACCGGCGCGCGTCATGCGGCTTGTGTTGCTCTGCCCGTCCGGCATCGGCCGGCAGAAGCCGTTTCTGTGGTGGGCGCTACCGCTGGTACTGCTTGGTGATATCGGGCGCGCCTGCGTGCGACGGCGCGTGCTCGGCCGTCTGCCGCCCGCATCGACGCCCGCCGAGCGCGACGCATTCGCGCTCATGCGCGCGGTGGATCGCGGCTTTCGGCCGCGCCTCGAAACGATTCCGGTGTTCGGCGACGGCGTGCTGCGCACGCTGTCCACGCCCGTGCTGGCGATCGTCGGCGGTCGCGACGTCATGCTCGATTCGCGCGAGACGCGCGATCGCCTGACGCGTCTCGTGCCGCACGCGCAAGTCCTGTTGCTTCCGGATCAATACCACTTCATCCGCGGGCAGCGCGACACCGTGCTCGCATTTCTCATGTCGACGGAGCCAACCCGCATGCACCACCGAATCGTCCAGGCAGCCGGCCACCGTGTGCTGGTCCGCGATCCCGCCGCCGGCCCAGTACAACGCGAAAGCGATGCACTCGACCTCGTCGCGCTCGCGCACGAGCATGAAGCCGACTGGGTGGCGGTACCCGCCGACGCGCTGCACGACGATTTCTACCGGCTCGAAAGCGGCCTCGCAGGCGCCGTGTTGCAGAAGCTCGTCAACTACGGCGTCAGGCTCGGTGTGGTCGGCGATATCGAGCGCTGGCTCGAGCGCAGCGAGGCGCTTCGCGCGCTCGTTCGCGAGTCCAATCGCGGCACATCGGTGTGGTTCGTCGCAAACGAGGACGACCTGCTGCGCAAGCTTGGCGCGTGATACGTCATCCAGGCCCACCCTGGACGAAAAAAAGCCCCGAAGGCCTTCCGGCATTCGGGGCTTTTTTGCGCAGGTTGCGCGAGCCGCCTGCGTCAGACCACCGTAATCGCGAGCGCGCTTTCGCGGTAATGCTTCGCAGCCTTGTCGCTTTCGCCGAGATGCTCGAACAGGCGCGCAAGCGCGCGATGCGCACGCACCTTCAGCGCCTCGTTGTCGGCCAGCTTCAGTGCCGACTCGAGGAACGACTGCGCCTTGCCCCACAGTTGCTGCTGCTGGCACAGGCGGCCAAGTGCGAACAGCAGGTCGGCATCCTCCGGGTGATCCTTCTTCCACCCTTCCGCCTTCTGGATCAGCGGCAGCGCATCGGCGCCGGCCGTATCCGGATAACGGCGCAGCAGGCGCGCGTCCCAGTTGTGCGCGAGCGCATCTTCGACGATGCGGCGCGCTTCGTTGCGGCGTTCGAGCGGGACGAGCAGATCGGCGGCGAGATCGGCGAGACGCGGCGACTGGCGCTCGACCGGCGACAGCGACTGCCACACCTCGAGCAGCGCGTCCGGGTCGTGCCGGCGTTCGCGCAGCAGGTTTTCCGCAGCCTGCTGGCGCAGCCGCACGGCCGCAGCCGGATGCAGCGCCTCGCGCTTCTCGAGCGCCTTCGCGAGCTTCAGCACCTCGGCCCAGTTCTTCAACTGCTGCTGCGCGCGCAGCGCGACCTGCTGCGCATGGATGCGCTTGCCGCCCGCCTGCCGGTCGGCGCTCGGACGCGCGGCGTGGTGGGAAAGCGGGGGCGCCGGGGGGTGAGCCCCGTGCGGC
>NZ_JAAGPG010000501.1:0-6106 GCF_017104665.1 Burkholderia sp. Se-20378
CTACCCGGGCACCTGCCGCACCGGCCTGCACGGCAAGCCCGCGCGCGCGTGGCGGCTGCGCGTGCCGGACGGCGACAACGCGATCGTCACGTTCGACGATCGCTGGCAACACACGCAATCGCAGAACCTCGCGACCGAGGTCGGCGATTTCGTGCTGAAGCGCGCGGACGGCCAATGGGCCTATCAGCTCGCGGTCGTGGTCGACGATGCCGAGGCGCACATCACGCACGTCGTGCGCGGCGCCGACCTGCTCGACTCGACCGCGCGCCAGATTTACCTGCAGCACTGCCTCGGTATGCCGACGCCGCAGTACCTGCACGTGCCCGTCGTCGTCGACGCGCACGGCGAAAAGCTCAGCAAGCAGACGGGCGCGACCGCGCTCGAGCGCGACGATCCGCTGTCGGCGCTGCAGGCCGCAGCCGCGCATCTGGGCCTCGCGCCCGACGGTGCGCTCGCGGGCACGACGCTCGATTCGTTCTACGCCGCCGCCACGACCGCGTGGGCGATGCGCTTCGGGCCGCAGGCCGGCTAACGCACGCAGCGCGCCGGTTTCGCGGCAACCGGGCGTGAGCCGGATGCCGACTGCATCGCCCGCTACCGGTGCCCCGCGGCCTCTCCCCCATCAAACCGCAGCCCCAATGAAAAACGGGCACATGCTCATCGCATGCACCCGCTTCTCCTGCGGCGCTCGCGCGCCGCACCGTCACATCCGCCAGGCTTACGCCGACGGCTTGCGCGGCATCCCGAACCCGCCGAGCAGTGCGGCGACCTGACGCTTCGGTCCCTTCTTCTCGGGCTGCTGCGCAGGCTGCGCGTCGTCCTGCTGCTTCGCCGGCGCCGACGGCTCGTACGGCTTCAGGAAGAAATCGTCGACCGGCGCTTCGTGGCGACGGTGATGACCGCGCTCCGAACCGCCCGTCCGACGCCCCGCCGACGCACCGCGATGCTCGTCGCGATCGCGACGACCGCCGCGTTCGCCACCACGCTCACCGCCTCGCTCACCACCGCGCTCGCTGTTGCGATCGCCGCCGCGGTCGTTGCCGCGGTCGTTGCCGCGGTCGTTGCCGCGCTCGTCGTGACGATGGCGTGCCGGCTTGTCGAGTGCGAGCGTCTGCATTTCGAGCGGACGCTTGATCAGCTTCTCGATATCGGCGAGCTGCTTGCGCTCGTTCGGGCTGCACAGCGACAGCGCGTCGCCCGTCGCACCCGCGCGGCCGGTACGGCCGATCCGGTGCACGTAGTCTTCCGCGCTGAACGGCAGGTCGAAGTTGATCACGGCCGGCAACTCGGCGATGTCGAGGCCGCGCGCGGCCACGTCGGTCGCGACCAGCGCCTCGATCTCGCCGCGCTTGAACGCGTCAAGTGCCTGCATCCGCTCGATCTGCGTCTTGTCGCCGTGGATCGCCGACGCGACCACGCCGTCGCGCTCGAGATTGCGCGCAAGCCGGCTTGCGCCGATCTTGCTGTTGCAGAACACGATCACCTGCTTGAGGCCGCGATCGCGCAGCAACTGCACGACGGCCGCCTGCTTGTCGCCTTCGGCGACGTCGTAGACGATCTGCGTGACGTTCGCGTTCGTCGAGTTGCTGCGCGCGACCTCGATCGTCTGCGGGTTGCGCAGGTAGGTCGACGCGAGCTTCTTGATTTCGCCCGAGAAGGTGGCGGAGAACAGCAGCGTCTGGCGCTCCTTCGGCAGCAGGTTCAGGATGCGCTGCAGGTCGGGCAGGAAGCCCATGTCGAGCATCCGGTCGGCTTCGTCGAGCACGAGGATCTGCACCTGGCCGAGATTCGCCGTCTTCTGCTGCACGTGGTCGAGCAGGCGGCCCGGCGTCGCGATCAGGACCTCGACGCCGCGGCGCAACTCTGCCGACTGCGGGTTCATGTCGACGCCGCCGAACACGACCGCGCTGCGCAGCGGCGTGTGCTTCGCATACGCGTGCACGTTCGCGGCGACCTGGTCGGCGAGTTCGCGGGTCGGCGTGAGGATCAGCGCACGCACCGGGTGGCGCGCCGGAGACGCGCTCGTGTTGGCCTGCGGCAGCAGGCGCTGGATGATCGGCAGCGAGAAACTCGCGGTCTTGCCGGTACCCGTTTGCGCGGCGCCCATGACGTCGCGGCCGGCGAGCACGACCGGAATGGCCTGCGCCTGGATCGGCGTCGGCGTCGTATAGCCCTGCTCCGCAATGGCTTTCAGGATATCGGCGGCAAGGCCGAATTGATCGAAGGTTGCGTCGACGGGCTTGGCGACAGAATCGGACATGGTGGCGTTTCGCTCAAAAGGCGCGGCGGGGACATCGTGCGTCAGGCCAGCCGGGCCTGCGCTCATCACAATTCGGAAATAGACGGAGCCGCGGCGCGCCGCGCGGCGCCGCTCTGGCGCTTGGGACCGGTTCAATGCGAACGCTGGACGCCAGGCCGTGCGGACTCCGTTCGGCGCGAATGCCGGCGGAAAGGGGCGTATTGTAGCACTGCGCGGCCATCTGTCCGTGACAACGCCGCGAACGGCCGCCATGGCGGTTGGCGCGGCAGGCCCGGGCAGGCCTGCGCGGCAGACGGATGGCCCGATCGGCCGGTGGGCAACTTCAGGGGTCTGATCCTGGATCGTCTTATCCGATCACGCGCCGCCAGCCCGCGTGCCGGGCCGTCAGGCCCGGGAGCCGGCCGCCGGCGGGTACCGGCAGCACAATCCACGTTCCCGCCCGGCGCTCAGCCCTTCTTCTTTTTCTTCTCGACCTGTACGCAGTCGCCCAGCAGCGGCGGCGAGTTCTGGTCCGCGATCTCGTCGCGCAGCGTCGCTTCCTTGCCCTTCGTCCACCACGTATAGCGGCCGGCCTGGTAGCGCGCGCCCGACGCCGACACGGTGTCGACGAACAGCATCTGCTTGCCGTTGACCGGCACGAGCGCGAAGCTCTGGCCGTTGCCTGCGAGCCAGTACGACACGCGCACCGGCTGCTTCTGGTTCGCGCACTGGTAGACGGTGAACTGGCGCGAATCGGCGTCGATCTCTTCGACGGTCAGTTGCGCGGCATGCGCGACGGAAACGGCCGTGCCGGCAAGCGCGAGCGCGGCGAGGGTTTGGCGAATCATGCAGGTCCTCTCACGAGACGGGTGGAAACGCGCCCTCCCGGGGCGCGTGATTATTGTTGGCGATCGGGTCGGGTATCGTGATCAGGGATCGATGACGCCGGCACACGCGTCGGTCGGCGCGGCCGCGACATGGCCGACGAGCGGCACGATCTTGAGCCCGGCCGAGGCTACCCGGCACGGGGCGGCCGCGAGGCCGCAACCCGCGAGGTTCACTGCAAGCGCCAGCGCGGCGGCCAGCTTTCCGATACGCAGCCACTTCGGCGTCATCGTCGTCTCCTGGATACGTCAGCGTGCCGACACGGGCCGGACGGCCGCGGCCGCGCGCTTCGCGCGTTCGCGGGCTTCGTCGACGGTCGCGCCGGTCGCCAGCGCGACACCCATGCGCCGCTTCGCAAAACTTTCCGGCTTGCCGAACAGGCGCAGGTCGGCGCCCGGCACCGCGAGCGCTTCACGCACGCCTTCGAACGCGATCCCGCGCTCGTCGAGCCCGCCGTAGATCACGGCCGACGCGGCCGGCGTACCGAGCGCCGGATCGACCGGCAGCCCGAGAATCGCACGCGCGTGCAACTCGAATTCCGACTGGCGCTGCGACGCGAGCGTGACGAGGCCCGTATCGTGCGGCCGCGGGCTCACCTCGGAGAACCACACGTCGTCGCCGCGCACGAACAGCTCGACGCCGAACATGCCGCGCCCGCCGAGCGCCTCGGTGACCTTGTGCGCGATCTCGCGCGACTTCTCGAGCGCCACCGCGCTCATCGGCTGCGGCTGCCACGACTCGACGTAGTCGCCCGCGACCTGCACGTGGCCGACCGGCTCGCAGAAGTAGGTGCGCGTGGCGTCCGTCACCGGATCGATCGCGCGCACGGTGAGCTGCGTGATCTCGTAGTCGAAATCGATGAAGCCCTCGACGATCACGCGGCCGTGGTTCACACGTCCGCCCGCCATCGCGTAGTCCCACGCCGGCTTCACGTCGGCCTCGGTCTTCACGACCGACTGGCCCTTGCCCGACGACGACATCACGGGCTTCACGACGCACGGCATGCCGATCTTCGCGACCGCCGCGCTGAACGCCTCGAACGAATCGGCGAACGCATACGGCGAGGTCGGCAGGCCGAGCTCCTCGGCCGCAAGCCGGCGGATCCCTTCGCGGTTCATCGTGAGCTGCGTCGCGCGCGCGGTCGGGATCACCTCGGCGAGGCCGGCCGCCTCGATCGCCGCGAGCGCGTCGGTCGCGATCGCCTCGATCTCGGGCACGATCAGGTGCGGGCGTTCGGCTTCGACGATCGCCCGCAGCGCGGCGGCGTCCGTCATGTCGATCACATGCGCGCGATGCGCGACCTGGTGGCCCGGTGCGTCCGGATAGCGGTCGACCGCGACGACTTCGACGCCGAGCCGCTGCAACGCGATGATGACTTCCTTGCCGAGTTCGCCGGCGCCAAGCAGCATGACGCGCGTGGCCGAGGGTGAGAGCGGCGTACCGAGCCGCTGACCGATCTGCATGTGATTACCCGCTTCTGGTGGAGGACGAAAACGGCTCCGATGTTAACACGCGCCACGACACCGGTTTTGCGCGTTTCGCCGTGCCGGCAACCGGCCGCGGGCCGCTCGCAAGCAGGCTGCGAACGTTTTCACGCGTGAAGTGTCGGCTCGCCTGCCGCGGGGCGGGTGCGTTACTCTTACGCCTTGATCAGAATCCGATGAGGAACGAGGCTCATGTCCCACCTGTCCGCCGCCGCACGCGCACGCACCGGCCTGCTTCGCCCGTTGCGCGCGCCGCTCTGCGCGTTGACGCTTGCCACGCTTCTCGCCGCCTGCGCGATGCCGACCCACCCCGATTCCGCCGCCCCCGCGCCCGACCCGTACAACCCGGCCGCCGTCCAGCTGCTCGACGACACGAGCTGGGAACTCACCAGCTGGCTGAATGCCGACGGCACGCAGCGCGCGATCCCGCACGGCGACAACGGCGAGCCGATCAAGCTCGCGCTGTCGACCGACTCGGGCATCCGGCGCGCCAGCGGGTTCTCGGGCTGCAATCGCTACATGGGCACCTACGCGATCAAGAACGGCCTGTTGAGCTTCGGGCCGCTCGCCGGCACGCGGATGGCCTGCCCGAATACGCTCGGCGGCCAGCTCGAAACCGCGTACCTCGACGCACTCGCCCATGTCGACAAGACCGGCGTGCAGATGCGCGAGCCCCAGCAATTGCAGATCGTGACCACTTCCGGCGCAACGCTGACCTTCACGCACCGGAGCCCCTGATGCACGGCGCGCGCGAAGGCCGACCGACCGCCTTCGCGTGGCGCGCCACGCGCGTGTGCCAGGCACACGCGTCGCGCGGCGTGAATCGGATGCACGCCGCGTTAGAGTCTTGTTCGCCGGCCGGTTAAACTCGGCGGGTCGCGCCCCGCGCGCCCCTCCCCACTCCTGTTTCAAAGCATGCACACGGTTGTCTTCGGCTGGTTCGGCATCTCCGCCGTCTGGTTCCTCCTTCTCTTCTGGCGTCTCGTGCAGGCGATGCTGCCTGGCGGTGTCGGGCTTGCCGGCCGCGGCTCGATCCGTCTATGGCTCGGCTTCGCCGCGGTATTCGTGGCGAGCTGCACGCTGACGAGCCCGCTGTCGGGCCCCGACACGAACGCGCTCGGCCATGCGTTCTCGGCAGGCTTCGCCCACGTGCTCGGCCCGATCGGCACGCCGGTCGCGATGGTCGTGCTGTTCTTCGCCGGGTTGCCCTGGCTGACCGGCATCGGCTGGCGGCAGTTCGCCGCGTGGGTCGACACGTCGTTCGGCGTCAAGCTGGCGCGCGACGGCGGTGACGACGAGGCGCGCGGCATCGCCGACCTGCCGCGCAGCGCGTTGCATCGCGACGACGACATCGTCCAGCCGACCACCGCACATACCGTCAATTCGATGGCGCCGCGCCAGAACGGCCGGTATTCGCGCCCGACGCTGTGGAAACCCGACCCGCAGGCGCGACCGAAGCCGCGCAGCAGCACGCCGCCGCGTCCGCACGTGGAACCTG
>NZ_JAAGPG010000502.1:0-6008 GCF_017104665.1 Burkholderia sp. Se-20378
ACACGCGCGGGCTCGGTGCATCGAATTCGCGCAGCACGAATGCACGCAGCGGTGCGAGCGCCTGCGCGCGGTCGCGTTCGCCGAGCGTGTCGTGATAGAAGCCCGGCAGCACGATGCGCTCCTTGCGCGCGGCGCCGAGGCGTTCGAAGAAGCGGTCCTGCGGGCCGCGATGCACGACCCAGTCGGCGCCCGAGATCAGCAGCTGCGTCGGCACGGTGATCGCGGCCGCGTCGGCGACGATCCGCTGCGCGGTGTCGTGCAGGTCGAGCAGCATGTTGACCGCGATCGGCCGCGTGATCAGCGGATCGGACGCATAGCTCGCGATCCGCTCGGGATCGTGCGTGAGGAATTTCGGCTTCACGTAGCTGTTCACGTAGAACAGCCCGCGCAGCTTGTGCATCAGCCGCAGGCCCGGCCGCGCGAACGGCACGTAGAGCTTGATGTGGAACGCAGGCGACGCGACCACGAGCGCACGGATCGGCGGCGCATAATCGTGCGCCCAGGTGGCCGCGAGCACCGCGCCGACGCTCTGGCCGACCACGGCCATGTCCTCAATCGCGATGCCGTGCGTGTCGCGGATATGTTCGACGAAGGTCTGCAGGTCGCGCACCGACGCGGCCGCGCTCGGGCTGTAGCCGCGCGCGCCGGGCGAGCGGCCGTGGCCGCGCGCATCCCACGCGAAGAACGCGAAATCGGGCAGGTCGAGTTCGTCGACCAGGTGCGCGACGCGCGCCGAGTGTTCGTGGCCGCGATGCAGCAACACGATGGCGCCGCGGCAGCGCGGGCCCGTGGCGGGCCAGTGACGATAGAACAGCGTTTCGCCGTCGTGCGTGATGAAGTCGGCCTCGCGGGCCATGCGTGCGCTCATGCGTTTCTCTCTCGTTTCGTTATTTGAATCTTGGTGCGCCGCCCTCCGGCGCCCGGTACCGCAACCGCTCTGGACGACCTTTTCAACCGCCCTTTTCCGCGATGCCGGCCTGCACGCGCCGCACCACGGTGACGATCGACAGCACGATCAGCAGCCGCCACAACCATGCTGCGACGCCGCCGACCGGAAACCCGAGCCCGATCCACAGCGCGAACGCGCCGAGGGCGAGCGCGCGGTCGCTCTTGCCGAACGGGCCGTCGTAGCGGCGGCTCACGCCGACCAGCGGGCCGATCAGCCCCGCGCATTCGACGATCACCGCCGTCAGCGCGAACAGCCAGACGTCTGCCGGAGCGAACGCGGGAATTGCGAGAAACGGCAGCACCAGCGCGATATCGGACACGACGTCGCCGAGTTCGTTCAGGTACGCGCCGAGCGTGCTCTTCTGGTCGTGCTCGCGCGCGAGCATCCCGTCGATCGCGTTGAGCGCCATCCGCGCGAACAGCCACAGCGGAATCAGCAGGAACAGCGCGCGGGCAAACACGCCGAGGCCGGCAAGCGCGCCGACGACGATCGAGCCGCCGGCCGCGAACAGCGTGACCTGGTTGGCCGTGACGCCGCGCTCGGCAAGCGCGTTCGCGAACGGACGCAGACGGTTCTGGAATTTGGGTTTGAGTGCGTAGAGGCTCATCGTTTTATTTGCGCGGCACAGTCGGATACGTTTCCCGCCGCCATGCCCCGGGCGGCGAAACGGCCTTGGACGGCCTTCCATGGACGGCCCTAATCGTCGCCGAGCGGCCCCGATGCGTCAAGCAGGCGTCCGGCCCGCACACGCGGCGCCAATCTGGCGTTTTTGACGGAAACTCGCGATAATCCGCTGGCCCGATCGCAGCGAGATCCATTCGAACTGCAAACGGGCACTCGTGCAACAGCCGATTATCACGCCGCCGACCGGCGCATTCGCCGCGACGCAACAGCGTGTGACGGCGAACCGTCCGATTATCGCGGACCCGCGACAGGCAGCCACGAATTTGAAAAAATTTAAACAAGGGCCGTCCGGCGCGCATCCTGCCGCGCCGGCATTCCGGGGTCCCGCCCGCCGCTCACGCGCAGCGGGCCATGCAGGCAGGCAGGAGGCGCAGCGCCGATGAACATCCTCAACGTCTGGCAGCGCGATTTCCTGCTGTCCATCGTGCGGCTCGTCGCCGGCGCTTATCCGGTCTGGCATCAGGCGCCGCCTTCCCCGACGCAGAAGATCTACTTCTCGAACCACACGAGCCATATCGACACGCTCGCGATCCTCGCCGCGCTGCCGCGCAACGTGCGCGCGGTCGTGCGGCCGGTCGCCGCGCGCGACTACTGGGACAGCAGCGACATGAAGCGCCACATCGCGCAGAAGCTGCTGAACGTCGTGCTGATCGATCGTCACCGCGAATCCGGCGGCGACCCGCTCGACCCGGTGCGCGACGCGCTCAAGCAGGGCCATTCGATCATCATCTTCCCGGAAGGCACGCGCGGCGCGGAGATCCTCCCGCAGCCGTTCAAGAGCGGGCTGTTCCACCTCGCGACCGAGTTTCCGGACGTCGCGCTCGCGCCCGTCTATCTCGAGAACCTGCAACGGATCATGCCGAAGGGCGCGATCTGGCCGGTGCCGCTGATCTGCAAGGTGCACTTCGGCGCGAACGACGCGCTCGGCGCCCAGGAAGACAAGCCGACGTTCCTCGCCCGCATGCGCGACGCAGTCGTCGCGCTCGCGCCGCCGCAGCGGCCGGCCGGCTGAACGCGGCGCCCTCTTCTCCCCTTTCCGGATATCAACAATGCGAACAATTTTCTGGGAACTGGTCGCGGGCGTCACGGGCGTGCTCGTCGTCGCGACCGTGATCGGCGCGATCCTCGGCGCACGCAGCGGCGGCACGAGCGCGACCATCGTCAACCTGAACCAGCGCATCCGTGCGTGGTGGGCGATGATCGCGATCATGGCCATCGCGATCGGCCTCGGCAACAACATCACGTATCTGGTGTTCGCGGTGCTGTCCTACCTGACGCTGCGTGAATTCATCACGCTCACGCCAACCACCGCGAGCGACCATACGACGCTGTTCATCGCGTTCTTCGTCGCGATCCCCGTGCAGTACCTGCTGCTCGGGATCAACTGGTACGGGATGTATTCGATCTTCGTGCCCGTGCACCTGTTCTTCGCGATGTCGCTCGTGTCGGCTCTCACGCAGGACACGCGCGAATTCCTCAGCCGCAACGCGAAGATCAACTGGGCGCTGATGGTGTGCGTGTACGGGCTGAGCCATGCGCCGGCCGTGCTGATCCTCGACATTCCGCACTACACGGGGCAGAACGCGCTGCTGCTGTTCTTCTTCCTGTTCGTCGTGCAGATCAGCGACGTGCTGCAGTACGTGGTCGGCAAGCTGTTCGGCAAGCGCAAGATCGCGCCGCAGCTGTCGCCGTCGAAGACGATCGAAGGGTTCGTCGGCGGCGGCTTGCTGGCCACGCTGTGCGGCGCATCGCTGTATCGCGTGACGCCGTTCAGCTTCGGGTCGGCGTTCGGCATCTCGCTCGCGATCGTGATCGCGGGCTTCGTCGGCGGCCTCGTGCTGTCCGCCGTCAAGCGCTCGCTCGGCACCAAGGACTGGGGCTCGATGATCGCGGGCCACGGCGGGATGCTCGATCGCGTCGACTCGATCTGCTTCGCCGCGCCGGTGTTCTTCCACCTCGTGCGGTATCTGTACGTGTAAGGCGCGGGCGGCCCAACGCCGCCCGTTCCTGCGCGCGAAGGATCAGTACCCTTCGCGCAATGCCTTCGGCACGACGTAGCGGCCACGCGCCGCGTCGAACTTCACCGTATAGCGCGCGTGGATGGCCTTGTCGCCGCGTGTGCCCGTTTCCGTGACTGTCAACGGATAGACGTCGCCGGTGCCGCTCAGGTCCGGCGCGATCTCGAAGCGACGTTCCTCGCAACGCGCCTGGGCGTTCGCACATTCGGTCGAGTCCGCGTTGTCGAGCGCCTCGTCGATGCGCGCCGCCGCCAGCACCAACGCATTGCCGACCGGCAGCCAGATCGCGCGGAAGCTTTGCGTATAGCCTTGCCGCATGTCGCTTTCGCCGATGACGAACCCGAACAGGTGCGGCCCGAGCCGCTCGATGCGCACCGTGCCCGGCTCGCCGCGCTTGCCCGACGCGATCTCCGTTTTCTTCACGATCGGCTCGAGCGTCGTGCCGCTGGCCGCCGGCTTCAGCACGTACAGGTCGATCGTGCCGGTCGTTGCGTCCGAATCCATCCCCGGCATCCCGTTCTGTACCGCCGCCTCGGTCTCGCCGCACATCGCGAGCAGCGTGCGCGGGCCATCCGCGGTCGCGACGCGCAGCGAACCGCACGGCGCATGGATTAGATCGTCCCCGTCCGCCTGCCAGCCCTTGCGGTCCGCACGCCACTTGCCATACGTGTCGTGGATGAAGGTTTTCAACAGACGATCAGGCTGGGCCGGCTCGGCCGCATAAACGGGCGACAACGCAGAGAGTGCGGTCAGCACCGCGAGTGCGCCAAGCGCGGCGAGCGAAGCCGCGAACGGCTTCAGACGTGTGTTCCGGTGCGGGACTGTCATGACGAAGATCGTTCTGGTCGAAAAGATACGTAGCGGATGGTGGCGGGCCCACACGATCACGGTTGCCGTGGCGCGATGCCGGTGCCGTCCGGTTTCAGCCGCGTGGTTGACACCCACCCTTCGGCGATGCGGCGTGTGCGCGGATTCAGATAGACGACCGACGTGAAACGGCCATAGTCGGTCCGTGCATCGACGTGGTCGTGCTCGACGACGAACACCCCGTCGATCCGGCATGCATCGTCCGGCGCGGAATGGAACGGCAGGCGCCCGTTGCCGATGACGACCCGCCCGGCGTCGCTACCCGTCACGTAATCGCCCTGCGCCTGCGCGCGGCGGTTCAGCGCATCGCAATCGACGGCGTTGCGCACGGGCGCGACCGGCGCCGCCGGTGCAACGCACGTCGACACGAATCGTGACAACGCGCGCCGGTCGATGTTCAGTACGTCCGGCCGGTCGGGATCGCGCGTGACGTCGAGCGCACGCATCGCCTGCGTATCGAGTGTCACCCAGCCGATCGTCGCCTCGCGATTCGGCGTGCCCGAGTGGGCCGGTATCGTGAACAGCCGGAGGCGATAGACGTTGCCGTCACGCTCGTCCACGTCGACGTGGATGTCGCGCCGGTTCATCGCTGTCTGCCGCAGTGCCGGCACGATCAACTGCGTCAGCTGATCATTGCACGACGCCGGCGGCGTGGCAGCGGCCGTCGGCAAGGCCGTCGCGCCCAGGCATGCCATCGCGGCATGCACGGCGACAGCCGCGGCGAACCGGCGGCGGCGTACGGCCTCGCCATTCGCGCCGGCCGGCGTTACGATCTCGTTCTTCACCCAGGCTCCGTTCGATGCACGCGGGAATCGGCCCGCGAGCCCGTAGCGTACACGCACGGCGCGGCACCGCAAGCGCGCATCGCACCTGCCGACATGGACCTACGCATGAACCTCACGTTGCAGGATGTCGCATGGCACCGGTCGGTCGGGCGGCTCATCGAGTCGCTCGACCAGCCGGGCTTCTGGCTGGCCCTGATCCGGCTGATCGAGGAATACGTCGCGGTCGACAGCTGGGTCGCGCTGACGTTCGGCGACGGCCGCCCGCAGGTGTTCGCCGAATGCCCGTACGAAGGCGGCGGCCCCGACCCGCTGTTCCGCGACTACGTGCAGGGCCTGTACCAGCTCGACCCGTTCTACATCGCGAACCGCGACGCGCCGAAGAGCGGCCTGTTCCGGCTGTCCGACGTCGCGCCCGAATGCTTCCGCGATACCGAGTACTACACGCTCTATTTCACGCACAACGTCGTCGAGGACGAGGTGCAGTTCAACGTCGTGCTCGACGATGCGCGCACGCTGTGCCTGTCGCTCGGCAGCAAGCGGCGCTTCAGCCCCGAGCAGGTGGCGCTGCTTGACCTGATCCGGCCGTGGGTGGCCGGGCTGATGCGGCAACGGCTCGCGTTCGAGCCGGCCGCCGCGAGCCAAGCGCCGCCGCGCCGGCCCGGCGCACACGACGGCTTCGAGCCGGCGATGGCGCGGCTCGGCACG
>NZ_JAAGPG010000503.1:0-6000 GCF_017104665.1 Burkholderia sp. Se-20378
CCCGACGCGTACACGCTGCGCCACACTCGTCCCCGCCACGCCGCTCTTCCGATCTCACACCGCGCCGCGCCGCGTCGTCGATGCGGGCATCGATGTCGGCCAGCGCCGCCGTGACCACCTCGGGCTCGTTCAGGTCGAGCACGACCGTCGACGGCACCGTCAGCCCGCGCGCCGCCAGTGCCGTGCGGAACGCGGCCTCGCGCAGGCGCCGCGAGCTGACGCGCTCGAACGGCTGCACGATGAAATGGATTGCGTCGAAACCGTGTTCAATCAGGTGAGCGAGCGCCGTCTCGATCGCATCGCCGTTGTCGAGGCCGATCAGGTCGGCCTCGAAGCCCTCGACCGTCCGGTCGACGAGCACGGCCGGGATGCCGGCCCCGCGCAGCGGGCGCAGCACGTCCTCGTCGGCGCCGAGCGCGTTGACGATCAGGCCTTCGACGCGGTAGGTCGTGAGCAGTTGCAGGAAGCGGCGCTCCATCTCGACTTCGTTGGCCGCGTGACAGATCAGCGGCATGTAGCCGAGCGCATGGCATGCGGCTTCGACGCCCTGCAGCACTTCGACGGTATAGGGATTGGTCAGGTCGGCCGCGAGCATGCCGAGCAAGCGGTTGCGGCCGCGCTTGAGCCCGCGTGCCATCTGGTTCGGCCGGTAGTTCAGCCGTGCGATGGCCGTTTCGATCCGCTGGCGCAGATCGGTGGACAGCACGTGCGTCTCGCCGTTGAGGTAGCGCGACACGCTGGTTTTGCCCGTGCCGGCCTCGCGCGCGACATCGCTGATCGTCGCCGGACGCGTCGTGGTTGGTTGCGAATCGGTCACTGTCGTGCCTCGCGACGTACGATCCGCGCCGCTTCGTGAGCAGACGGACCTTTGTTGTTGGAAACGTAAGCCACCCGGTGGAATCTCCTGTCGGTCAGCGTTAGCGCTTTAGCGCTTACGCTGACCCCATGCTTCGCGGTCGGCCAGCGTCTGCCCTTCAGCGCTTACGCTGCCCCCATGCTTCGCGGTCGGTCAGCGTCTGCCCTTCAGCGCTTACGCTGGTCCCATGCTTCGCGGTCGGTCAGCGTTGGCGCTCGAGCTTACGCCGATCCCCTGCTTCGCTGCTGATCGGCGCCGGCGCGTCGGCACCCGCCCCGGTTACCTGCAAAAGCAGTCGGCCGCACCGGACCTGGCGCGGATACCCGTCGCGGGACGCCACCGGCAGCGTTGCCGGGCGCGTCGACGCGACGCGCGGGGATCATAACGCAGCCAGCCCTCCGGCACCAAGATCATCGCCTCTAACAGCGCCGGCGTCACCCCGGCCGGACGAATATGGCGGATCAGACCTGTGCGCGCGCATCCGGGTTGACGAGATTCGTGCGCAGTGTGCCGGCCAGCGCGCCGACCAGGTTTTCCGCAGCGCAGCGCGCCATCGCATGGCGCGTCTCGTGCGTCGCCGAGCCGATATGCGGCAGCGCGACGACATTCTTCATCTGCAGCAGCGGCGAATCCGCCGCCAGCGGCTCCTTCTCGAACACGTCGAGCCCCGCGCCGCGGATCGTGCCCGCGCGCAGCGCATCGATCAGCGCGGCTTCGTCGACCACCGGCCCGCGCGATGCGTTGATCAGGATCGCCCCGCGCTTCATCTTCGCGAATTCGGCCGCACCGATCAGGTGGTGCGTTTCCGCGGACAGCGGCACCTGCAGGCACACGAAATCCGCTTGCGCGAGCAGTTCGTCGAGCGTGACGCGCCGCGCGCCGTACTGCGTCTCGGCTTCCGCATGCGCGGACCGGTTCGCGTACAGCACCTGCATCCGGAAGCCGAGCGCCGCGCGGCGCGCGACCGCGCCGCCGATCCGCCCGAGCCCGACGATGCCGAGCGTCTTGCCCTGCACGTCGGTGCCGTAAAGGTCCGGGCCGATGCTGTGATGCCAGTTGCCGGCCTTCACCCACTCGGCCAGCTCGACCACGCGTCGCGCGGACGCAAGGATCAGCGAGAACACCGTATCGGCGGTCGACTCGGTCAGCACGTCCGGCGTATGGGCGAGCACGATCCCGCGCCGCGTGAGGTCCGCAACGTCGAAGTTGTCGTAGCCGACCGAGATCGTCGACCACGCCTTCAGCCGCGGGGCGCGGTCGAGCATCTGCGGCGTGACCTTCAGGCTCGCGCCGATCGCGCCGTCCGCGTCGCCGAGCGCATCGGCGAGGGCTGCGGCGCCGTCGGCCTGCACGACGTCCGCATGCTCGCGCAGGTACGCGAGGACGTCATCGGGCAGCGGCTTGTACGCGACGATACGGGGCTTCATCTGATTCATTTTCCTTGCAGCGGCGTCGCGAGCGGATGCGTATCGCGCGCCTGGGGTTTGACGGACAGCGTGAGGATCACCGCGGCGACGAGCGCGGCGCTCATGAATGCGTACGACGCGACGGGCGAGCCGGTCGCACCGTTCAGGTAGCCGACGAAGTACGAGCCGACGAACGAGCCGAGCGCGCCCATGCTGTTGATCAGCGCCATCGCACCTCCGGCGACGTTTTTCGGCAGCAGTTCCGGCACGATCGCGAAGAACGGGCCGTACGGCGCGTACATCGCGGCGCCTGCCACGACCAGCAGCGCATACGAGATCCAGAAGTGCGACGAGCCGAGTGCGTACGATGCGGCGAACGCAGCCGCGCCGATCAGCAGGAACGGCCACACGAAGCCGCGGCGCGAACCGACCTTGTCGGACGCCCACGACGCGGCGAGCATCGCGATCGTCGCCGCGAGATACGGCAGCGCGGACAACCAGCCGGTCGCGACCATCCCGAGGTCGGAGCCGTTCTTGACGATCGACGGCAGCCACAGCACGAAGCCGTACACGCCGATGCTCCAGCAGAAATACTGCGCGCACAGCTTGATCACGGCCGGCGAGCGGAACGCCTCGCCATAGTTGCGCACGGGCTTGATCGTTGCCTGCTCGGCCGCGAGCGCCGCGTCGAGGTCGCGCTTTTCCTGCGCGTTGAGCCACGGCGAATCGGCCGGCTTGTCCTGCACGAGGAACCACCAGCACACGGCCCAGAGGACGGCCGGCACGCCTTCGGCGATGAACATGTGGCGCCAGCCGAATTCGTGCACGAGATAGCCCGACACGATCGACATCCACAGCACGGTGACCGGGTTGCCGAGGATCAGGAACGTGTTCGCCCGCGAGCGTTCGTTCTTCGTGAACCAGTTGCTGATGTAGATCAGCATCGCCGGCATCACGGCCGCCTCGACGACGCCGAGCACGAAGCGGATCGCCATCAGCGACGGGATGTTGCTGACCACGCCCGTAAGCGCCGCGCAGGCGCCCCACAGGATGAGGCTGACGAACACGAGCTTCTTCACGCTGCGGCGTTCCGCATAGATCGCGCCGGGAATCTGGAAAAAGAAGTAGCCGAGGAAGAACAATGCGCCGATCAGCGACGACAGGCCCTTGCTGATCCCGAGGTCCTGGTTGATGCCGGCCGCGGCCGCGAATCCGTAGTTCGCGCGGTCGAGGTAGGCGAGGCTGTACGTGATGAAGACGATCGGCATGATCGTCCACCAGCGGCGGGCAGCGAGAGTGTTGGCCATCAGAATGTCTCCTATGTCGACCAGTGTCAGCGCTTTAGCGCTTACTCCGGTCCCATGCTTCGCAGTCGGAACGCACGCTTCGACGCGCGTCCCGGTCCCGGATGTTGCCGTGCGCAAGCACGACGAAATGAGTCCGCGGATTGTGCCGTGTCCGGCCTCTCATTGCGCGGTGAAGGTTTCCTCTAAGCGATCGGCGCGATTGCTGACGTTTTCGAATCGATCGAGCGCGGCGCGGGTCGGCAGCCCTTCCGAATCGCCGATCACCTGGATCGCGAGCGCGCCGATCCGGTTGCCACGCGCCACCGCCTGCTCGATCGTCTTGCCCTCCAGCAGCGCGCTGACCACGCCGACCGCGAAGCCGTCGCCGGCGCCGACCGTGTCGACGACGTTCTGCACGCGCTCGCCCGTCACCGTTCCGTCATGGCCGTCGGCCGTCCGGTAGTACGCGCCTTCCGCACCGAGCTTGATCACGACACCGCGCGCGCCCTGTGCAAGATAGAAGCCCGCGATGTCGGCCGGTGTGTCATGCCCGGTCAACTGTCGCCCTTCGGCAATGCCCGGCAGCACCCAGTCCGCGAGCGACGCGATTGCGTTCAGCGTCTTCGCCATCACGTCGGCGGACGGCCACAGCGTCGGGCGCAGGTTCGGGTCGAACGAGATCGTCTTGCCGGCCGCGCGCATTTCGCGGGCGAGCTTGAACGCGAGCTCGCACGAGGTCGCGGAGATCGCCGGCGCGACGCCCGTCAGGTGCAGGTGGCGCGCGCCGAGCACGTAGTCGGCCACGTAGTCGTCGCACGACAGGTGGCTCGCGGCGGAGCCCTTGCGGAAATATTCGACGGTCGGGTCGCAGCCGTCGTCGTTGCGCGACTTCAGCTGGAAGCCGGTCGGATACCGCGGATCGACGGTCACGCACGACGCGTCGATGCCTTCGCGCGATAGCGTGTCGAGCACGTAACCGCCGAACGAATCGCGGCCGACGCGGCTCATCCAGCCGACCCGGAAGCCGAGCCGCGACAGGCCGATCGCCACGTTCAGGTCGGCGCCCGCGATCCGCTTCGCGAATTGCGTCGCGTGCGCGAGATGGCCGGGCTCGGTCGCGACGAACATCGCCATCGCTTCGCCGTAGGTCACGACATCGAGTGCTGCTTTCATCAATGAACTCTCCAGGATCCTTCCGCCGTCACGTCGTCACGCAGTGGCGAGCCACGCGACGCGCCGGCATGCATCGCCCGCCAGGTCGGCCGCGTCGAACGGGAACTCGATGCCGCGCGGCGCCTGCTGCGGCAGCGCAGCGAGCACGCCGGTCACGAGCGGGTCGTTCGGCGCCGGCGCGGCGGCGAAACGGCGTGCGCCCTCGCCCGCGACTGCCTTGCAATGAATGTATTCCACATGCGGCGCAAGCACTTGCGCGCAATCAAGCGGCGCTTCGCCCGGCCACTGCCAGTTGCCGATGTCGAACGTCATCCCGAGTGCATCGGGCATGCCCGCCGCGGCCAGCGCCTCGAACAGCCCGCGGAACTGCGCGAGCGCACCGCCGACCGGAAGCTGGCCGTTCTCGACCACCACGCGGGCCCGCGCGCCGCGCGACAGCGCAACGATGTCGGCCGCGTGCGCGTCGCCGGCAAAGCCGCCGAGCTGGAATTTCACGAAGCGCGCGCCGAGCGCGTCGGCTTCGGCGAGCGCGCTGCGCAATGCGTCCGCATCGAGCGCACCCGTTTCCGTGTACAGGTTGGCCGGCGTCGAAAACACCGACCACAACCCGTGGCTGGCCAGTTGCGCGCCGAGCGCAGCCAGCGCGCCAGGCGCGGCTTCCGCTTCCGACGCGAACAGTTCGCGCCGCACCTCGAAGCCGGTCGCACCGGATGCCGCCGCGGTCGCGATGAATGCGCTGTGGCCCTCCTGACGCACGCGGTCCATCCCGAATGCGCTCGCCACGATCACGATGTCTGTCATTTTGCCCTTTTTCCCCGGAATGGAACCGGTTCCATTTGCTTGAGACGGATGGTGCGCTTCGTGTCAGACCCACGCCATAGAGGAAATCCCTAAGACGGGGCACGACGCAAACGCGCGCCTGACGGCGAGCATCGCGCGTTCCCGGGCCGGGTTCGGCCGCTCAGGCGATGTCGTGTGCGAGGCTCATTTCGAGGAATTGGGCGGCGACCCGCGACGGCGCGCCGCCGTGCGGCACGAGGATGGAGAAGTGACGCGTGAGCGGCGCCGGTGCGAGCGAGCGCAGGACGAGCGCGGCATCGTCGTGACGCAGCGACATCGCGGACACGAACCCGACGCCCATCCCGGCCCGCACGGCTTCCTTGACGGCCTCGACGCCCGCGATCTCGAACGCGACGCGCATCGGCGCCGCGCCTTGCGCAAACGCGCGCTCGACGAGTTGCCGCACGGCGGAGCCCGCCTCGCGCAGCACGAGCGGAAA
>NZ_JAAGPG010000048.1:0-29249 GCF_017104665.1 Burkholderia sp. Se-20378
GTGCGGCGCCGCAGGCCGAGCGCCCGCTGCGCGGGGCCGCCCGCGACACGCTGCAGATCGACGACCGCCCGCTGCGCGGCGCGCTCGAAGTGGACGGGGTTGAAGCCGGGTTGCTCGGGATCGAATGCGGATGCCTGGAACATGGTCGCCTCACAAAAGTCCGTTCGTCTGTGGATGACGGAATTCGGGTCAAATGGTGCAAAAGCACTGTAAATATATACAGTGTTTGGCGCGGTTTCAAGCCCCGGATGAAGGATTTCGTGCGACGGAGATCGACGCGGGCGGCCGCACCGGGCGGGCGACCCATCTAAACCGCTGCCGCGATCGTCTCCCGCAGCCACCGATGCGCCGGATCGCGATGCACGCGTTCGTGCCACAGCATCGACATTTCATAGCCGGGCACCTCGACCGGCGCTTCCACCACCCGCAATGCGGGTACGTCGCGCACCAGCCGCTCGGGCAGCATCGCGACGAGATCGGTGCTGGCCACGGCCGACATCACGAACAGGAAGTGCGGCACCGACAGCACGACGCGCCGCGTCGCGCCCACCTTTGCTAGCGCTTCGTCCGTCACGCCGAAGAAGCCGCCGCCGTCGGGCGACACGACCACGTGCTCGAGCGTGCCGAACTGCGCGAGCGTCGGGCGCCGCTTCAGCTTCGGGTGCCCGGCGCGGCCGATGAGCACGTAACGCTCGGCGAACAACGGCAAGCGCCGCATGCCGGGCGGCGACCCTTCGGTTGTATGGAAGGCGAGATCGATGCCGTTTCGTTCGGCATCCTGCTCGATGCGCGGTGGTACCAGCTCGACCACGGCGAGGCGCGTGGCGGGCGCGGCCGAACGCAGCGTGTTCAGCGCGGGCAGCACGATCGTCGATTCGCCGTAGTCGGTCGCGGCCACGCGCCATGTGTTCGTCGCGGTCGCGGGATCGAACGGCGTGGCCGGAATCACTGCGCGCTCGACTGCTTCGAGCGCATCGCGCAACGGCTCGCGCAGCGCTTCCGCGCGCGCGGTCGGCCGCATTCCGCGCGGCCCCGGCAGCAGCAGCGGATCACCGAACACGTCGCGCAGCTTCTGCAACTGCACGCTCACCGACGGCTGCGACATGTTCAGTTTCTCGGCTGCACGCGTGACGTTGTGCTCGACGAGCAGCACGTCCAGCGTGACGAGCAGATTGAGATCGAGTCGTCTGAGATTATTCATGGCTATACCTGGAATATCAGGAATTCATTTCAAATATACCGTTGGTCGCGGCATCCTGCAGTCATTCAATCCACGGAGTACCGAACATGAATGTGCTGATCGTTTATGCCCATCCCGAACCGCGCTCGCTGAATGGCGCGTTGCGCGACTTTGCCGTCGAGCATCTCGAAGCGGCCGGCCACACGGTGCAGGTGACCGACCTGTATGCGATGAACTGGAAGGCGGCGTTCGACGCGGACGACATGACCCGGCGCGAGCCGGACGCGCGTTTCGATCCGTCGAACGACTCGAAGCACGCGTTTGCGGCCGGCACGCAGCGCGAAGACATCGTGCGCGAGCAGGACAAGCTGAGGTGGGCCGATGCGGTGATCCTGCAGTTCCCGCTGTGGTGGTTCTCGATGCCGGCGATCATGAAGGGCTGGTTCGAGCGCGTGTATGCCTACGGTTTTGCGTACGGTGTCGGCGAGCATTCCGATACGCACTGGGGCGATCGCTACGGTGAGGGCTCGTTCGCCGGCAAGCGCGCGATGGTGATCGTCACGGCGGGCGGGTGGGAATCGCATTACAGCCCGCGCGGGATCAACGGACCGATCGACGACGTGCTGTTCCCGATCCAGCACGGGATGCTGTATTACCCGGGTTTCGACGTGCTGCCGCCGTTCGTGATCTACCGTACCGGGAAGATGAACGACGCGCGCTTCGACGAAACGCGAGCGGCGCTCGGCAAGCGTCTGGATGCGCTTTGGACCACGCAGCCGATCCCGTTCCGGCGGCAGAACGCGGGCGATTACGAGATTCCGGCGTTGACGCTGAAGGCGGAGATCGCACCGGGGAAGGTGGGGTACGGGGCGCATCTGGCGGGGTGACGCTTGCCGCGTATCCCGATGCGGCCCGGCCGCGCAGTGGCCGAATGCAAAACGACACGGGCATGCCCGTGTCGTCCAGTGCGCGGCCGTCGTCGACGGCCGCGATTCGGGTTCACTTACCGATCGTCTTCCCGCACCGAGGAAGGATGCCGGCACAGCGCCCGCACTTCCATCTCCATATACGGGAACAGGGGCAGCTGGCTCAGCAGGTCATGCAGCTGCTGCACGCTTTCGACGTCGAAGATGCTGACGTTCGCATATTGCCCGGCGATCCGCCACAGGTGTCGCCAGGTTCCTTCGTTCATCAGCCGCTGGCACATCGCCTTTTCTTCGGCCTTCAGCGTGGCCGCCTTGACCGGATCCATGTCGGTCGGCAGACGGACGGTCATTTCCACATGAAACAACATCCTGCACTCCTTGCGTTATCGGTTCGTCGAATCGGAAGGCCGCTCACGCCTGCGCGCGGGCCCGCTCGACTTCGCTGCCCGGCACGTCCTGCTTTTCCTTGAGCAGCGAGAAGTCGAAGTCGATCAGCGCGAACTGCCCGTCGACGCCATACGGTTTGCCTTCCGCGCCTTCCGCCTGCTTCACTGCCGGGATCAGCCCTTCGCGCGTCGCGAAGGCGAAGTCGTCCCACAGATGCGGATCGCCATCGATGTTGATCTGCGTCGTCAGCTTACGATAACCGTCCGCCGAAACGAAGAAGTGAATGTGCGCCGGACGATGGCCGTGGCGGCCGAGCTGGTCGAGCAGTTGTTCGGTCTTGCCGCCCGGCGGCACGCTGTAGCCGACCGGCAGCACGCTGCGGAAGCTGTAGCGGCCTTCGGCGTCGGTGCGGATCGAGCGACGCAGGTTGAACGCCGGCTGCGACTGATCGAAGTACGAGTAGTTGCCGAGATGGTTCGCGTGCCACACCTCGACCAGCGCGTTCGCGACCGGCGCGCCGTCGTGGCCGAGCACCTGGCCGCGCATGATGAGCGTCTGGCCCGGATCGGTGCCGTCGTCGAGACGCGCATGGCCGACCGATTCCGGTGCACCCGCAACATACAGCGGACCTTCGATGGTGCGCGGCGTGCCGCCCTGGATACCGGCCTTCGCTTCGGCTTCGTCCATCCGCACGTCGAGGAAGTGTTCGAGGCCGAGACCGGCGGCGATCAGGCCGAGCTCCTTGCCGGCTTCGTTCAGGTAGTTCAGCGCCGTCCAGAATTCGCTCGGCTGCACGTCGAAGTCCTCGATCGTGTAGCAGATGTCCTTCACGATCCGGTTGACGATCGCGCGCACGCGCGGGTTGCCCGGCTGCTCGGCGGCGTCGTCGAAGGTCTTCAGCAGTGCGTCGATGGCTTGCTTGTTCATCTGTGTCTCCGGTTTCGGTTGTCGTGTGGGGTCAACGGGCGTCGCGTCGCATCCGTTCGATGCGGGCCCAGTCGAAGGTGATGCCGAGGCCGGGCGTCGCCGGCAGGTGCAGCTTGAAATCCTCGTAGCGCAGCGGCTCGACGAGGATTTCCTCGGTGAGCAGCAGGGGGCCGAACAGCTCGGTGCCCCATTTCAGCGAATCGAACGTGCTGAACAGTTGCGCGGACGCCATCGTGCCGGCCGCGCCCTCGAGCATCGTGCCGCCGTACAGTTCGATGCCGGCCGCCGCCGCGATCGACGCGACGCTCGCCGCACCCTGCAGGCCGCCCGATTGCGCGATCTTCACCGCGAACACGTCGGCGGCGCGATCCTGCGCGAGTGCGAACGCGTCGACGGGGCCGTGCAGCGCCTCGTCGGCCATGATCGGCACCTGTGCGAGCTGCGTGAGGCGTTTCAGCCCCGCGCGGTTGGTCGCGGCGATCGGCTGCTCGACGAGGCTCACGCCTGCTTCCGCAAGCCGTGCGCCGGCCCAGATCGCATCGGTTTCGCTCCATGCCTGGTTCACGTCGACGCGCACGTCGCCGCGCTCGCCGAGCGCGCGCTTGATCGCGATCACGTGTGCGACGTCGTCGGCCACCGCATTCGAGCCGATCTTCAGCTTGAACGCGCGGTGGCGGCGCGCGTCGAGCATCGCTTCGGCTTCCGCGATGTCGCGCTGCGTGTCGCCGCTCGCGAGCGTCCATGCGACGTCCACCGCATCGGTCCGGCGGCCGCCGAACAGCTCGGACAGCGGCACGCCGAGGCGGCGCGCCTGCGCGTCGAACAGCGCGGTTTCGATCGCGCACTTCGCGAAGCGGTTGCCCTGGAACAGCTTGCGGGCCCGCGCCAGCGCAGCGCCCGGACGCGTCGCGTCCATGCCCTGCAGCAGCGGCGCGAAGTAGGTGTCGATGTTGACCTTGATGCTTTCGGGGCTCTCCTCGCCGTACGCGAGGCCGCCGATGGTCGTCGCCTCGCCGACGCCTTCGATACCGTCCGTGCATCGAACACGGACCAGCACGAGGGTCTGGCAATTCATCGTCGCGACCGACAATTTGTGGGGCCGAATCGTCGGCACGTCGACGAGCAGCGTGTCGATGCGTTCGATGGTGGCGGCAGTTGCTATCATGCGATTCCTCCTGTTGGTGCACATGGTAGGAATTTCCGCCCCGCGTCGTCCAACACTCTTTCCGACTACTTCCATACCTTTGAGGCATGAAATGGAATTGCGTCAGCTCCGCTACTTCATCGCCGTCGCCGAGGAAATGAACATTACGCGGGCGGCCGAGCGGCTGCACATGACGCAGCCGCCGCTCAGCCGCCAGCTCCAGGCGATCGAGGACGAGATCGGGTTGCCGCTGTTCGAGCGCGGTGCGCGGCCGCTGAAACTGACGGATGCGGGGCGCGTGTTCTATGCGCAGGCAAAGCGCCTCGTCGACCAGGCCGACGAGCTGGGCCCGCTGACGCGGCGGCTCGCGCAGCTGTCGGAGCGGATCGTGATCGGCTTCGTGCCGTCGACGCTGTACGGCGCGCTGCCGGACGTGATCCGCGCGTTTCGCGAGGCGCAGCCAGACGTCGAGTTGTCGCTGATCGAAATGTTCACGCTCGAACAGCTCGGCGCGTTGAAGGGCGGGCGAATCGACGTGGGTTTCGGCCGGCTGCGCTTCGACGACGACCAGCTGGTGCGCGAGGCGCTGATCGAGGAAAAGCTGATCGCGGCGCTGCCGATCGGGCATCCGCTGGCCGATCCGGCCCGGCCGCTGACGCTCGCTGATATCGCGAACGAGACGCTGATCGTCTATCCGAGCACGCCGCGGCCGAGCTTCGCCGATCAGCAGCTGTCCGCGCTGCGCGACGGCGCGCTGGTGCCGGCGGCCGTTCACGAGGTGCGCGAGCTGCAGACGGCGCTCGGGCTGGTGGCTGCGCAGGTCGGCGTGTCGCTGGTGCCGGAGAGTGTGGAGGGCGTGCGCGTGAAGGGGGTGGTCTACCGGCGGTTGCCGGAGCCGGCCGCGACGTCGCCGATCATCATGAGCCGCCGGCTGCACGGCGAAAGCGCCGCCACGGCTGCGTTTTGTGCGATTGCGCGGGAAATGATCGTGCCGGCGGGGTGACTCGTCATTGCTTCCGTGAATCGCAACTAACGGTCTGTTTCGACAGGCACCCGCAGACGCGGCGAGGGCGTCGCGGTTTCATGTCGTTCCGGGCAGGGTCGAGAGCCGGCCGTGCAAGCCGCCGGCCGCGCGAGCGTACGCGGCGTCAGCGCTTCCCGTCGAGCGTTTCCGACGGCGATTCACCGAACTTCTCCCGATACGCGATCGCGAATCGCCCGAGGTGCGTGAACCCGCAATCGAGCGCGACATCGGCGATCCGCCGGTCGGACGTCGAGCCGCGCAGCAGCTCGCGCGCATGGTCGAGCCGCGTCGCGCGCAGGTATTGCATCGGGCTCATTCCGCGGAACTGCAGGAACGCGTCGCGCAGGGTCCGTTCCGGCACGTTGGCGGCCTGGACGATATCGGCGAGCTGCAGCGGCTGCGCATAGTGCGCGTTCACGAATTCCTGCGCGCGCCGCACGAAGCCCGGCGCCGGGTCGCGGTGCGACGCCTGCAGCACGGACGGCGGGTGGCCTTCGATCAGCAGGTCGATCAGCAGGTGCTCGAGCTGGGACGCGACGCGTGGGTTCGCGTTCGCGCGTTCGAGCAGTTCGGGCGACCGTGCGACGAGCATCAGCTGCTGGCGCCACGCTGCAAGCGCGGCATCGCTGACATGCAGCACGGGATCGAGTGTCGCGCGCGGGTCGCCGGTGAGCGAGCCGACGGTCGCCGCGTCGATGCGCAGCACGAACTGCTCGCAATCGGCCGACAGTACCGCGTCGAAGCGTTCGCCAGGCGCACACAGCACGCCGGTCTTGCCGTCGACGCCGAGCTGCCGCCCCATCGCACGCACCTCGGCCTGGCCGGACAAACAGAACATCAGCAGGTAGTAGCCGTCGACCGCGTCGACCTGCACGCGCATCGCGTCGCCGAACGCGATCGTGCCGATCCCGAGCCCGCCGAGCCGGACGAAATCCATGTGCGACGCCCCATGCGTGCGGCCGTTCGGCAGCAGCGCATGCGGCTGCATCACGCGCGAGATCCGCTCGCGCGTCTCGTCGAGATCGCGGGATTCGAACAGCCGGTGCGCGCGCAGCGCGAGCGGCTCGAACGACGTTGGGGACATGGGCATCAGCCTTGGTGTAGACGGCCAGCGCTTCGATCCGATCAATGGGTCGCGATCGTGCGCGGGGTCGTATGTGCCGTCATGCTAGCGCAGAAATCCGCCGAAAGTGGATATTGCACCGCCGCAATCGCACTTTCCGGATAGACGGCGAATATTAGCTTTTCAAAAATCGGCTCCATGCATTCAACGAAACGGATCGACCAGGAGTCCGACATGGAGCAGACAGAATCGCCCGTCGTTTTCGCCACGCGCGACGACGCATCCGACGTGAACTTTCCGCACGAAGACGGCTCGCGCGTGCCGTACAAGGTGTTCAGCTCGCGCGCGGTCTACGATCGCGAGCAGGAACGCATCTTCCGCGGCCCGACGTGGAACTTCGTCGCGCTGGAAGCGGAAATCCCGAACGCCGGCGACTTCAAGAGCACGTTCGTCGGCGATACGCCGGTGGTCGTCACGCGCACCGAGGACGGCACGCTGTCCGCATGGGTGAACCGCTGCGCGCACCGCGGCGCGCAGGTGTGCCGCAAGTCGCGCGGCAACGCGAGCTCGCACACGTGCGTCTATCACCAGTGGAGCTTCGACAACGCGGGCAACCTGCTCGGCGTGCCGTTCCGGCGCGGCCAGAAGGGGATGTCCGGGATGCCGGCCGACTTCGACCCGAAGCAGCACGGGCTGCGCAAGCTGCGCGTCGACAGCTATCGAGGGCTCGTGTTCGCGACCTTCAGCGATGACGTGATGCCGCTGCCCGACTATCTCGGCGAGCAGATGCGGCCGTGGATCGACCGGATCTTCCACAAGCCGATCGAGTATCTCGGCTGTACGCGCCAGTATTCGAAGTCGAACTGGAAGCTGTACATGGAGAACGTGAAGGACCCGTATCACGCGAGCATGCTGCACCTGTTCCATACGACCTTCAACATCTTCCGCGTCGGGATGAAGGCGCGCTCGATTCCGGATGCGAACCACGGGCTGCACAGCATCATCACGGTGACGAAGACGGGCGACGACACGTCGGCCGCGTACAAGCAGCAGAACATCCGCTCGTTCGACGAAGGTTTCCATCTGGAAGACGAATCGATTCTCGACCTCGTGTCGGAATACGACGAGGACTGCACGAACCATATCCAGCCGATCTTCCCGCAGCTCGTGATCCAGCAGATCCACAACACGCTGGTCGCACGGCAGATCCTGCCGAAGGGCCCCGACAACTTCGAACTGATCTTCCACTTTTTCGGCTATACGGACGATACGCCCGAGCTGCGCGCGCTGCGCATCAAGCAGGCGAACCTCGTCGGGCCGGCCGGCTACATCTCGATGGAGGACACGGAGGCGACCGAGCTCGTGCAGCGCGGCACGGTGCGCGACGGCGACGCGACGTCGGTGATCGAGATGTCGCGCGGCAATCCGGACCAGCAGGACACGGTGATCACCGAAAGCCTGATCCGCAAGTTCTGGGTCGGCTACCAGAAGCTGATGGGCTATTGAAGCGGGAGCGCGGAATGATGGAAAACCTGACGGAAGACATGAAGACGTGGTTCGAGATTTACATGCTCCAGAACCGCTATATCGGGCACCTCGACAACAACCGGCTCGAAGCATGGCCGACGATGTTCACCGAGGACTGCACGTACGAAATCGTGCCGAAGGAAAACGCCGACCTGGGGCTGCCGGTCGGGATCGTCCACTGCACGAACCAGCGGATGCTGCGCGACCGCGTGGTGTCGCTGCGGCACGCGAACATCTACGAAGAGCACACGTACCGGCACATGACGTCGGGCCTGACGATCGTCGCCGAACGCGACGGCGAGATCGACACCGAGAGCAACTACGTCGTCGTGCAGACGCGCAGCAACGGCGAGTCGAACGTGTACCAGGCCGGCAAGTACTACGACACGGTCGTGCGCACGCCGGACGGGCTGCGCTACAAGACCAAGCGGGTGATCTACGACACGTCGCGCGTGCAGACGCTGCTCGCTACCCCGATCTGATACGGAAGCAAGGAACAGACATGACCGAAGCAACGCTCGCCGAGTGGCATCCGCTTGGCGCTTTCGACGAATTCTCCGAAGACGAACCGGCGGCGCGCGTCGCCGGCCAGAAGCCGATCGCCGTGTTCCGGATCGGCGACGAACTGTTCGCGATGCACGACCTTTGCACGCACGGCCATGCACGGCTGTCGGAAGGCTATGTGGAGGATGGCTGCGTCGAATGCCCGCTGCACCAGGGGCTGATCGACATCCGCACCGGTGCGCCGAAATGCGCGCCGATCACCGAGCCGGTGCGGACCTATCCGATCCGGATCGTCGACGGGCAGGTGGAAGTCAATGTCGGCTGATCCGTTCGTGATCGTCGGCGCCGGGCATGCGGCGCGGCGCACGGCCGAAGCGCTGCGCGAACGCGATGCGGCGGCGCGCATCCTGATGATCGGCGCGGAGCGCGAGCTGCCGTACGACCGGCCTGCGCTGTCGAAGGACGCGTTGCTGACCGACGGCGGCGAGCAGCGGGCATTCGTGCGCGATGCGGCGTGGTACGACGCGCAGCGCATCGAGCTGCGGCTCGGCACGCGCGTCGATGCGATCGAGCGCGATGCGCAGCGCGTGCGGCTCGACGACGGCACGACGCTGCCTTATGCGCGGCTCGTGCTCGCGACGGGCTCGCGGGTGCGCACGTTCGGTGGTGCGATCGACGAGGGTATCAAGCCGCATTACGTCCGCACGGTCGACGATGCGCGTGCGTTGCGCACGCAGCTTGCGCCGGGACGCCGCGTGGCGGTGCTCGGCGGCGGGTTCATCGGCCTCGAGGTTGCGGCGGCGGCGCGCCAGCTCGGCTGCGACGTGACGGTGATCGATCCGGCGCCGCGCCTGCTGCAGCGTGCGTTGCCGGAAGTGGTCGGTACGTATGCGCATCAATTGCACGATGCGCGCGGCGTGGTCTTCCAGATGGCGACGCTGCCGCGCGCGATCCGTCGCGCGCCGGGCGGCGGTGCGATCGTCGAGACCGATCATGGCGACGTGCCGGCCGACCTCGTCGTGGTCGGCATCGGCGTGGTGCCCAATGTCGAGGTCGCGCAGGCGGCGGGGCTCGATGTCGACAACGGGATACGCGTCGACGCAGGTTGCCGCACGGTCGATCCCGCGATCTTCGCGGCGGGCGAGGTGACGATGCACTTCAATCCGCTGCTCGGGCGTCGCGTGCGGATCGAATCGTGGCAGGTGGCCGAAAACCAGCCGGCCGTCGCGGCTGCGAACCTGCTCGGCGCCGACGAGACTTATGCCGAGCTGCCGTGGCTGTGGTCCGATCAGTACGACTGCAACCTGCAGATGCTCGGGCTGTTCGGCAGCGAGCGCACGATCGTCGTGCGCGGCGACCCGGCGAACGGGCCGTTCACGGTATTCGGGCTGGGCGATGACGGCAAGATCGTCGCGGTGGCCGCGGCGAACTTGGGACGCGACATCGGCGCATCCCGCCGCTTGATTGCGGCGGGGGCGGTGCCGGATCCGGTGAAGCTCGCCGATCCGGCCGTGAACCTGAAGACGTTCATGTAACGGCGGACGCGCGGCGCGGCCCGATCATCCGGCCGCGCCGTGCGCTCCTTCGTCAAGCGGCCTTGCCGTACCCCTGGAACACGCTGAGATCCGGATACGCGTGGCGGATCTTGCGCCATTCGTTCGCGTCGTAGAACTCGCACGCGCCGGCCGTGAAGCGCTTCGCGACTTCGACCGAGAAGCGCACGGCTTCGGCCAGATCGACTTCGTGGCTCGCGCTCGAATCGCTGCCGCCGACCACCGCGCGCGCGGTGATCGCGACACCGACCACCGGCTTGTCGGTGCCGACGTGCGGCTGCATGATGCTGTTGAAGTGCGACAGCCCGTTGTCGTACGGCGTGATGTCCTGCAGCGAGATCGGGAACGTGACGGCCGGCATGCCGGTTGTCGATTCCATGATCGACACGAGATCCGGCGCCATCCGCAGGATGTAACCCTGCATCGCGGTCGGCGACAGCGCGAAGCCGCGTTGCTTGACGATCCGGTTGCCCTTCGACGCATCGAGCGACAGGATCGCATCCATGTCGGGCGTCACTTCGTAGCGGTTCATCGTGGCCGACGAAACCGGCATCCCCATGAACGGCACGCCGTTGTTCTCGCTCATCGATACATCGGTCGACAGGTGCGTCGTGACGATCACGTCGCCGGGCAGCACGTCGCCGTTCGCCTTCATCTCCGCGAGTTTCAGCGCGGCCGCGAGCGAGCCGATCGGGCCGTCCGCGTCCGACACCATCCCGAACTTCGCGGGCCGCGCGCCGATCGCGCCGTTGCGGCCGACGATGCCGAGCGTGCGAGCATCGCCGCCGGCCGTCTTGCCGTGCGAGCCGGGAATCACGATCGTGATGAAGTCGGTCGTCTTCGCCGGGTCTTCCGGCGGCTCGTTGTTGACCGTGGTGACCTCGACCGTCACGCCGTGCGCCGCGTAGGGCGCGAACAGCGCGGCAATATGCTGCCCGTTGACGGTCGCGCCATCGAGCGCGTCGAAAATGACGAGGGTCTGTTTCAGTGCCATCGAATGCCTCTTGATTCAGGTTGCCGATGCGGTGGTCGTGCGCCGCGCCGCGGGCCGCATCGGTCGAATGCGCGGTGGGTCAGAAGAAGTGCCGCAGGCCGAGCAGCACGGAAAGCTGCTCGTTGCGGCCGTTGAGTGCGGCGCCTGTCGCGGCGGCCGCATTGGTCGTCGTGTTGCCGAACAGGCCCGACCAGCCGCCGCGCGTCCATTCGTACGACGTCGCGACGTACACGTCGGTGCGCTTGCTGAGGCTGTAGTCGGCGACGCCGTACACGGTGCTGCGCGCGCCGTTGAAACCGTCGGCGAGCGTGCGGTTGTGCATGCCCGCGACGACGAAATTCCATACGGGTGTCGCACGCCAGCTCGCGCCGACGGTGAAGAAGTCGTCGCGGCGATGCGAGTCGAACACCGAGTTGATCGTGACGGCGGCGGTCGGCGAACCGGACGCCATGCTCGTGATCGACGCGGTGTCGGCGCCGCCGTTCGACGAATCGAAGCCGGCGTCGCGATCGCTGTGCAGGTAGTTCGCGAACACGTTCACGCTGCCGATCGCGGCTTTCGCGCCGGCGAGGTAGATCCGCGCGCGGCGGCTTTGCGTGTCGCGCGTCTGCTGCGCATCGCCGATCAGCGTCACCGGGCCCGATTCGTACTTGACGCCGAGCGACATCGACGAGCGTGCCCGCGTGTCGCCTGCGATCCCGCCGAACGCGTACTCGGCGATCACCTGCATCGGTCCGTAGGTGCCGGTGTAGCTGACCGCGTTGTCGTAGCGCTGGCCGACCAGGTAGACCTGCCATGAATTGGTCGGTGCGGCGCCCACGCCGAGCGGATCGACGTAGTACAGCATCGTGTTGCCGGTCGTGTACTGCCGGCCGAGCGCGAGCTCGCCCCAGCGCTCGTGACCGAGCTTCACGAACGCCTGGCGGCCGAACAGCTGGCCCTGCTGGTCGAGCTTGCCGTTGTTCGCGAGAAAGCCGTTCTCCAGCGTGAAGCCGGCTTTCCAGCCGTTGCCGAGCGCCTCGTTGCCCTTCAGCCCGAAGCGGCTGCCGGACAGGAAGCCCTCGTTGCCCTGTTGCAGGCCGATCGTGCGGTCGCCGGACGGGTTGGTGTGCGTCTGGTAACCGATCGCGACGTCGATGACGCCATACAGCGTCACGGTGGACTGGGCATGCGCGACGCCCGTCGCGCCGGCCAACAGCGCGAGTCCGGCAAGCTGCTTCTTCATGAAAAGGTCTCCTAACCGATATGGGACTGTTTTTTTAAAAGGGATATCCGGCGCTTATTTCTGGAAGTCAGGCCACGAGTCGATGCCGGCCGGGCCCGTGATCGACGCGAGTGGGAAGGTGGCGTTTTCCGCCAGCGTGCGCACGTCGGTCTTGCTCGCGAAATGCAGCGCGCCGCGCTCGCCGAGCACGGTGCCCGTCGTGCCGTCGGACAGCAGCGCGGAGCCTTCGGGCAGCGCGAACACCTGCTCGGGCGCGTTGATGTCGAGGAATTCGCCGAGGCGTTCCTCGCGGCTCTCGCCGTTGTGGCCGGCCGGCTTGCCGCTGATGAAGTGCGGGTTGATCTGGAACGGCGCGAGGCCGAGCGCGCGCAGCGTCGGCGGCTGCACGATCGGCATGTCGTTGGTCGTGCGGATCGTCGGGCACGCGACGTTGCTGCCCGCGCTCCAGCCGACGTACGGCACGCCGGCGTGCACGCGCGCGCGGATCGCGTCGACGATATTCGCGTCGTACATGCGCTTGAGCAGCGCGAACGTGTTGCCGCCGCCGACCGCGATTGCGTCGGCATTCTCGATCGTCTTGCGCGGGTCGGAGCTGTGATGCAGCGATTCGAGCGCATAGCCGAGCTTCTCGAACACCGGCTTCACCATCCCTTCGTAGGTGTCGAAACTGAACGACACGCCGGCGTACGGCACGAAGACGATCTTGCGCGCTTCGTGGCGGAACAGCGCGTGGATCTGTTCGGTCGCGTGTTCGAGATAACCGAGCGCGTCCTTGCGGGAGCTGCTCATCAGCAGAAAGCGTTGGTTCATGGTGGCTCCTGTTTCTGTATCGGTAGTCGGGTCGGGTAGGGCGGGGATTAGCGGGCTGCCGCGCGGATCAGGTCGGCGACGCGGTCGATTTCTTCGCGGGTATTGAAGTAGTGCAGCGACACGCGGGCCATCGTCGACACGCCGTAGCGTGCGAGGATCGCATCGGCCATGAAGTTGCCGGCCTCGATGATGCAGTGCTGCGCCTCGAGCGCCGCGACGATCGTCGCGGGATCGATGCCGCGCAGGTTGAACGGCACGATGCCGATGCGGCGCGCCGCATCGCGCGGGCCGTACAGCTCGAAGCCGGGCAGCGTCGCGAAGCGTTCGACCGCGTAGGCGGTGAGGTCGCGCACGCGCGCCTCGATCTGCGCGACGCCGATACGCTGCGCATAGTCGAGCGCGGCGCCGAGGCCGAGGATCGCGGGCACGATCGGGCAGCCGGCTTCGAAGCGCTTCGCACCGGCGACGAACGACAGCGCGCCGGTCGTCCGGTCGTACGCGCCGTTCCACCAGCCGGCGAGCACCGGTTCGAGCGCGTCGATCCGGTCGCGCTGCACGTAGAGGAAGCCGGAGCCTTCCGTCGCGCGCAGCGCCTTGCGGCCGCAGCCGGCGAGGAAATCGCAGCCGAGCGTGCGCACGTCGGTCTCGACCATCCCGACGCTTTGCGATGCATTGACGAGCGACAGCACGCCGTGCGCGCGGGCGACCGCGCACAGCGCGGCGGCGTCCTGCAGCGCGCCCGACGAGTTCGGCACGTGCGAGAACGTGAGCAGGCGCGTGCGCGGCGTGATGGCCTGCGCGAATGCGTCCGGCGCGAGCAGCCCTTCGTCGTTCGCGGCGATCATCTTCACGACGATGCCGTGCGTCGCTTCGAGCCGCTTCCACGGCAGCAGGTTGCTGAGCATCTCGGTATCGGCGACGAGTACTTCGTCGCCCGGCTGCCAGCGCAGCCCCTGCGCGACGAGCGAGATCGCTTCGGTCGCGTTCTTCGTGAATGCGATCTCGTCGGCCTGCGCGCCGAGGAACGCGGCGAGCTGCGTGCGCACGGCATCGACGCGCGCATAGGTGGCCTTGCGGAACGCGGGCAGGTAGATGCCGACGCGGCCGGTGTCGCGCAGATAGGCGTTGACGGTGTCGAGCACGGGCTCGGGCGGCAGCGACGCGGCGGCCGTATCGAGGTAGATCGTCGATGCGGTCAGCGGCGTATCGGCGCGGATTGCAGTGATGTCCATCTGAAGTCCTGTCGGTGAAACGGATTACTTGAGCTTGATGAGCGAGCGCGTAAAGCTGAAGAGGGCGTCGCCCGCGATCACGCCGCCCGCGAATGCGCTCATCTCGGCGATGTCGCGTTCGCCGCGCGTGCGCAGCAGGATGAAGCGGATCGCGAGGCCGATCAGCACGGCGAAGCCCGCGAGCGGCGACGTGAGCAGCATGCCGGTCGACAGCAGCACGCCGAGCTGGCGCTTCGCGCCGCCGAGCCACTGCAGCAGCGCGCCGGGTACGGCCCAGATCGCGAGGTCGCGCGCGATGTCCCACGACGAGCCGGCCTTGATCGACGCCGCGTAGACGCGATCGACCGGCGGCAGCATGTCGCGGCTGAAGAAGCCGTGGTGGAACAGCACGACCACGATGCCGGCGACGACGAAGCCGAGCGTCGCCGCGAGGAACTGCTGGCGGCGGCCGGCCATTTCGAGCGCCGGGTCCTGGCCCGAGCCGCGCAGCAGGAACCCGGTCTTCAGGTCGTAGCCCATGTCGGCGAAGGCGGGGCCCGTCGCGGCCGAGAAACCGACCAGCACCGCGAGCGCGGGCGCCGGGAAGCCGATCAGGATGCCGATCGTCAGCGTGATCAGCGCGACCGCGAAGGCGGGGAACCAGCCCGAGTGCATCGCGGCGATGCCGACGATCAGCTCGTGGATGTACGCCGAAAACGCCGCATACAGCACGAACACGATCAGCATGCCGGTCGACATCTCCGAGAAGCCGCCCGTGCAGCCGACGATCACCAGCGCGATCAGCATGTAGACGACGTAGCCGAGGCCGAGGATGCGGCCTGCGCGCAGCGGCGACACGTCGCCGGTGCCGGCGTCGTCGACCGGCGCACGGCGTGCGCGGCGGATCTCGGTCGACACCTGCAGCATCGCGACGATGCCCGCGCCGATCATCACGCCGTGCGGGATGTAGGCCTTCGCGATGTCGACGCCGGTCAGCGCGACCGAGTAGCCGCGGATCAGCAGGCCGAGGCCGAACATCGTCAGCGCCGCCAGGTTGCCGAGGAATGCCGCGCCGAACGCGGACATCGGAATGCCGAGCCACGCGCCGGCCACGCCGACCGCGACGCCGATTCCGAGGAACGCGGCCTTGCGGCCGCCACGGTCGCCGGCCCAGATCGCTTCGGCGGTTGCGACGCCCGACGGCCAGCTGCCCGTGGCCGGGAAGATCCGGCTGCCGAACAGCAGGTACAGCATCGTGCCGTCGACGAGCATCGCGGCGAGCGCGCCGATCAGCATCGGCGTCGCGAGTTCGGGCATGCCCATCGCGTACGGCACGCCGATCGGGATCATCAGCGAGTTCGCCGCACCGAACGTGGCCGACGAGATGGCCGTCTGCACGAGGTTCTGGCGTTCGAGCACGCGGAAGCGCCGCGCGAGTTCATGAGGGATGCGCGAGAACACGATCGCGATCAGCGCGCCGATGATCGACGTGTTCGCCGAGATGCCGAGCGACACGATCAGCTGCATGCCGATGATCGCGCCGAGCACCGATAGCAGGACCGACACGATCAGCAGTACGGGTTCGGCGAAACGGACGCGCGTGGCGCCGGGCGGGGTGGCGGGCGCGGCGGGTTCGCCGGCCGGCGCGTCTTGAAGGGCGTTCATGGGTTCTCCTCCGGATGCCTGTCGTTTGTTGTGGTGTGCGACAGCGGTAACGGGTGGTGGAACGTGCTCAGCGCATCAGGCTGAGCACGCTTTCGATCTTGCGGCGCGCGTCGTTCAGCGCATCGAGCAGGCGCGGCACGGCCGATTCGTCGAGACGCTGCATCGGCCCCGAGATCGCGAGCGATCCGGCGACCGAGCGGCTGCCCTTTGCGGTGAGCGGCACCGCGAGCCCCGCGACGCCGGTGGCGGCTTCTTCGCGGGTGTAGGCCCAGCCGTTCTCGCGGATCACATCGAGGCGCGCCTCGATGGCCGCGCGGTCGACCGCCTGGCCGGACTTCGTCGCACGGGCGAAAACTTCGTCGCGCATCGCATCGGGCTGGAACGCGAGGATCGCCTTGCCGTGCGCGCCCGCATGCAGCGCGAAGCGCTGGCCTTCCTCGATCGAGAAGCGCAGTTGCTGGTCGCCGTGCGCGATGTCGAGGCACAGCCCTTCGTAACCGTCGAGCAGCGACAGGAACACGGTCTCGCCGCTTTGCTGCGCGAGCCGGTGCAGCGCGGGCTCGACGATCTGCGACGGCGACAGCGAGCGCCGCACGATCTCGCCCATCTCGAACCAGCGCAGCCCGAGCGCGTAGCGGCCCGCATCGTCCTGCACGAGATAGCCCTCGGCCGCGAACGTCGCAAGCACGCGATGGATGATCGCGTGATGCACGCCACTTTCCTTCGCGAGTTCGCGGACGCCCCATACGGCCTGCTGGGCGGTGAAGTACTGCATCAGTTGCAGCGCGCTGCTGAGTGTCTTGAGCATGATATTCGTCTCTATATGAGAGACAGTGTCTCGAAATTTGAATACAGTCTGAGCGGACGCGACGACGTCGTGCTATCCGGGTAAACGCGAAATTGAGAGACAGTCCGGCTGGCAAGGCTGAGCGGGCGACTGGACGGGTCGGGGCGGTCGTTGCGAAGGGAGGAAGCCAGCCGGAGGCGGGTGGGCTGTCGGCTGAAAAACGGGGTGTGAATCGCTCGGCCGCCCGGCTGGCTGCCGCCGTGATCAGGTCATAAAAAAGGGCCGGTCATTTGTCGGCGGCCGCCGACTCGGTGCATATTGGCGGCATCGTTCGCCCGACCGGTTGCCCATGACGCCAGACAAAGCCCTCGAACTGAAACGCAGCAAGCGCCGCGCACTGTGGCTGCTGCTGGCCGCCGTCGCGGTATTCGTCACGACGATCCTGCTGCCGCGCGGCCCGTGGGTCGACGGCGTCAAGGCCGTGGCCGAAGCTGCGATGGTCGGCGCGCTTGCCGACTGGTTCGCGGTCGTCGCGCTGTTCCGCCGCGTGCCGATCCCGTTCGTGTCGCGCCATACCGAGATCATTCCGAAGAACAAGGACAAGATCGCCGACAACCTCGCGGTGTTCGTGCGCGAGAAGTTCCTCGGCCCCGATGCGCTTGCCGCGCAGATCCGCCAGCACGATCCCGCGCAGAAACTCGGCGCGTGGCTCGGCGAGCCGGCGAACACCGAGGCGCTCGGCGGCTATGTGACGAAGCTGATGAGTTTCGCGCTCGACATGACCGACGACGCGCGGATCCAGTCGTTCGTCCACGACGCGTTTCGCGCGGTGATCGACCGGGTCGACCTGTCGCAATCGGCCGGCGCGATCCTCGACACGCTGACGAAGGACGGCCGTCACCAGGCGCTGCTCGACGACGCGATCGAACAGGTGGTCGACGTGCTCGACAAGGAGGAGAACCGCGAGGTGATCGCGGGCTTCATCGTCGAATGGCTGAAGACGCAGTACCCGAAGGTCGAGAAGATCATGCCGACGCAGTGGTTCGGCGAGAACGGCGCGCGGATGCTCGCGAGCGCGGTGAGCCGCGTGCTGGAAGGCGTGGCGGCCGATCCCGAGCACGAGCTGCGGCAGCGCTTCGACCGGACGGTTCTGCGGCTGACCGAACGGTTGAAGCACGATCCCGCGTTCATCGAGAAGGGCGAGGAGATCAAGCGCTATATCCGCGACGGCGCCGCGTTCAACGAGTATGTGCGCGACCTGTGGGACCAGTTGCGCGCGTGGCTGAAGGCCGATCTCGCGCGCCCCGATTCGGCGCTGCACCGGCAGGCCGCGATGCTCGGCGGCTGGCTCGGTGCGCGGCTCTCGGAGAGCCCGGCATTGCGCGCGTCGCTGAACGAGCACGTCGAAAAGGCCGTGCACGAGATGGCGCCGGATTTCGCGGATTTCCTGATGCGCCACATCCGCGACACGGTGCGCAACTGGGATGCGCGCGAGATGTCGCGGCAGATCGAGCTGAACATCGGCAAGGATCTGCAATACATCCGCATCAACGGCACGCTGGTCGGCGGGCTGATCGGGCTCGGGTTGTATCTGGTGTCGCTGGTACCGCGCTGGGCGGCCGGATGGCTGCACTGACGCGGCCACCGGTGTCGCGCGGCGGGCGTGACGGCCCGCACCCGCGCATCATGCGTGCGCTTTCGAGCCGTGCAGTTGCAGGCCGAGCGCCTTGATGACCTTCAGGATCGTGCCGAAGCTCGGGTTGCCGTCGTGCGACAGCGCCTTGTACAGCCCTTCGCGCGACAGGCCCGCATCGCGCGCGACCTGCGACATGCCGCGTGCGCGCGCGATCACGCCGAGCGCGTGCGCGATGAAGGCCGGATCGTCGCCGGCTTCCTGCAGGCACGCTTCGAAGTAGTCGGCCATGTCGTCTTCGGTTTTCAGATGATCGGCCGAATCCCACGGCCGGGTGCTGATCTTGTCCATCGGTTACTCCATGTCGAGATGCGCGAGCATCGCGTGCGCGGCGCGGATGTCGGCCTGTTGCGTCGATTTATCGCCGCCGCAGAGCAGGATGACCCAGATCGTTCCGCGCCTCACGTAGTAGACGCGATAGCCGGGGCCGTGGTCGATCCGCATCTCGACGACCGGCGAGCCGGCGGACTTCCAGTCGCCGGGATTGCCCATCGAGAGGCGGTCGATGCGCGCCTGGATGCGGCGCTTCGCGACGCGATCCGGCAGGCCGGCAAACCAGGCGTCGAAGACGTCGGTGGTCCGGATGCTGAACGTAGGCGCACAGTAGGGCATGGATTGCAATATGTCAACCATGGTTCACATGTCTGGTGTGTTGAGTTTCGTTGCCGCTACAGTAGGGCCGCGCGCTTGGTTTGCGTGCCGATTGGCCGTTAGGCCGAAGTCGGGATCTTCCGAATCCGTCTACAATCAAAAACGTCTTTGCCGCCCGTGCGTGCCTGCCGCGCGCGGGCGGGTCCGTTTGTCCTCCGGCTTCCGGAGGCGCCGCCGTGCAGCGCGTGTTGCGTGGCGGGCAGTGCCGTGGTTTGTGTCCAGTAGGTAAAGCGTCCGCGTGCCGTAGGCCGGCGCGCGTTCTGAACGCTGCGTGTCCGTAGGCCGGGCAGGCGGCATCAACCGAGAGTCCCCATGAAAGCATCGGATCTGTTCGTGAAGGCGCTGGAAGCCGAAGGCGTCGAGTACGTGTTCGGCATTCCCGGCGAAGAAAACCTCGATCTGCTCGAATCGCTGCGGCGATCGAAGATCAAGCTCGTGCTGACCCGGCACGAGCAGGCGGCCGGGTTCATGGCCGCCACCTACGGCCGCCTGACGGGCCGCACCGGCGTGTGTATCGCCACGCTCGGGCCCGGCGCGACGAACTTCGTGACGGCCGCCGCGTATGCGCAGCTCGGCGGCATGCCGATGCTGATGATCACCGGGCAGAAGCCGATCAAGTCCAGCAAGCAGGGCCACTTCCAGATCGTCGACGTGGTCGACATGATGCAGCCGCTCACGAAGTTCACGCGGCAGATCGTGTCGATCGGCAACATCCCGTCGGCCGTGCGCGAGGCGTTCCGCCGCGCGGAGGAAGAGCGCCCGGGCGCTGCGCACCTCGAACTGCCGGAAGACATCGCGCACGAGGAGGGCGACGGCAAGCCGATCCCGCGCAGCTACAGCCGGCGGCCGGTGGCCGAGGAGAAGGCGGTCGCGCATGCGGTCGACGCGATCCAGGCCGCGCGCCATCCGCTGTTGATGATCGGCGCGGGCGGCAACCGCAAGACCACCTGCAAGATGCTGCTCGAATTCGTCGACAAGACGGGCATCCCGTTCTTCACGACGCAGATGGGCAAGGGCGTGATCGACGAGACGCACCCGCTGTGGCTCGGCAACGCGACGCTGTCCGACGGCGATTTCGTGCACCGCGCGATCGAGCATGCGGACTGCATCATCAACGTCGGTCACGACGTGATCGAGAAGCCGCCGTTCTTCATGCGTACCGACGACAAGACCGTGATCCACGTGAACTTCCTCGGCGCGCAGGTCGACCCCGTCTACTTCCCGCAGATCGAGGTGGTGGGCGACATCGCGAACGCGGTGTGGCAGATGAAGGAGGCGCTCGCGCCGCAGTCGCACTGGGATTTCGCGCGCTTCGAGATGATCAAGGAACATTTCGACGCCCATCTGGAGAAGGGCCAGCACGATCCGCGCTTCCCGATGTACCCGGTGCGGATCGTCAACGATCTGTACAACGCCATGCCGGTCGACGGCATCGTGTGTCTCGACAACGGGATGTACAAGATCTGGTTCGCCCGCTACTGGCGCGCGCACGAGCCGAATTCGCTGCTGCTCGACAATGCGCTCGCGTCGATGGGCGCGGGCCTGCCGTCGGCGATCGCGACGAAGATCGTGCATCCGCAGCGCAAGGTGATCGCCGTGTGCGGCGACGGCGGCTTCATGATGAATTCGCAGGAGCTCGAAACGGCCGTGCGGTTGAAGCTCGACCTCGTCGTGATGATTCTGCGCGACGACGCGTTCGGCATGATCCGCTGGAAGCAGGAGAACATGAACTTCCCCGATTTCGCGATGACGCTGCAGAACCCCGATTTCGTCGCGTATGCGCAAAGCTACGGTGCGCACGGGCATCGCGTGGAATCGGCCGACGATCTCGAGCCGCTGCTGCGCGAATGTTTCGCGTCGCCGGGCGTGCACGTGATCGACGTGCCGATCGACTACTCGGACAACGAGCGCGTGCTGAACCGCGAAATCAAGCGCCTGTCGGCGCAACTCTGAATGTCCCGCTCACAGGAAGGAGTCGTTCCATGTTGAAGGAAACCTATCCGTACTACCTCGCCAACGAAGCCGTCTACGCGAACACCGATCTGGAGGTGACGGACAAGTTCAGCGGCCAGGTCGCGACGCGTGTCGCGCTGGCCGACGCGAAGGCCATCGACGCGGCGATCGGCGCGGCAGTGGATGCCGCGAAGCCGATGCGCGAGCTGCCGGCCTTCAAGCGGCAGGCCGTGCTCGACCATTGCGTCGCGCGCTTTCGCGAGCGCTTCGACGAGCTGGCCGAAGCGCTGTGCATCGAGGCCGGCAAACCGATCAACGATTCGAAGGGCGAAGTCACGCGGCTGATCGACACGTTCCGCGTGGCGTCCGAAGAATCAGTGCGTATCGACGGCGAAATCATCAACCTCGAGATCTCCGCGCGTGCGCAGGGCTATACGGGCTACACGAAGCGCGTGCCGGTCGGCCCGTGCTCGTTCATCTCGCCGTTCAACTTCCCGCTGAATCTCGCCGCACACAAGGTCGCGCCCGCGCTGGCGGCCGGCTGTCCGTTCGTGCTGAAGCCCGCGAGCCGCACGCCGATCGGCGCGCTGATCATCGGCGAGGTGCTCGCGGAAACCGACTTGCCGAAGGGCGCGTTCTCGGTGCTGCCCGCGCATCGCGACGGCGCCGACCTGTTCACGACCGACGAGCGTTTCAAGCTGCTGTCGTTCACGGGTTCGCCCGCCGTCGGCTGGGCGCTGAAAGAGAAGGCCGGCAAGAAGAAAGTCGTGCTGGAGCTCGGCGGCAACGCGGCCGCGATCGTCGATGCGGACCAGCGCGACCGGCTCGATTACGTGGTCGAGCGTCTGGCGTTCGGCGCGTATTACCAGTCGGGCCAGAGCTGCATCGGCGTGCAGCGGATCCTCGTGCATGCCGATCTGTACGACGCGCTGCGCGAGAAGCTGATCGTGAAGACGCGTTCGCTGAAGATGGGTGATCCGAAGGATCCGTCTACGTTCGTTGGCCCGATGATCTCCGAATCCGAATCGCGCCGGCTGTCGGGCTGGATGGACGCGGCCGTCGCGGCGGGCGCGAAGATCGTCGCGGGCGGCAAGGTCGACGGCGCGATGTTCGAGGCGACGCTGCTGGAAAACGTCGGGCGCGAGCAGGACCTGTACCGGAAGGAGGCGTTCGGCCCCGTCGCGATTCTCGAGAAGTTCGACCGCTTCGACGATGCGCTCGCACGCGTGAACGACAGCGACTTCGGGCTGCAGGCCGGCGTGTTCACCGATTCGCTCACGCATGCGCAGCGCGCGTGGGACGAGCTGGAGGTCGGCGGCGTCGTGATCAACGACGTGCCGTCGTTCCGCGTCGACAACATGCCGTACGGCGGCGTGAAGGATTCGGGCCTCGGCCGCGAAGGGATCCGCTACGCGATCGAGGACATGACCGAGCCGCGGTTGATGGTCGTGCGGCGCCGCTAACGCGCAGGCAGGCAGCGCGGTGCCGCGACGGCACGCGGGCAGGGCGATCGGGCCAGCCTGCGTGCCGTTTTTCATGGCGTCGCGCCCATCGGGCCGGCGTCGGGCTCGCACCGCGCACGCATCGCGCGGCCGGCTGCCCGAACGCGCTCGACTACGGGCCTTGCCTCGTGATGTAATCGCGCCAAACTGCCGACCGGGGTACGACACCGGAAAGCGCGTATTCATTCTTCACGAGGTCGATTCATGTCTCCCGTCTCGGCATTCAAGCTGGTTTTGTTGTCATTCCTTGCGATCGTCGCGCTCGAGTGCATCGCCAAGCGGCTGCGGCTGCCACCCGCGGCCGCGCTGCTGATCGGCGGCATCGGTATCGCGTTCATCCCCGGCCTGCCGCCGATCAATCTCGATCCCGAACTGGTGCTGCTGGTGTTCCTGCCGCCGCTGCTGATGGACGGCGCGTACTTCTCGGTGTGGGAGGAGTTCAAGCGCAACGTCGGCGGCATCCTGCTGCTGGCGATCGGCGCGGTCGTGTTTACCACGTTCGCGGTCGGCTTCGCCGTGCACTGGGTGGCGCCGTCGCTGCCGTGGGCCGCATGCTTTGCGCTCGGCGCGATCGTGTCGCCGCCCGATGCCGTTGCAGCGAAGGCTGTGCTCGAGCGTGTCGCGCTGCCGCGCCGGCTGATGGTGCTGCTGGAAGGCGAGAGCCTGCTGAACGACGCGGCCGGCCTCGTGCTGTTCCGCTTCGCGGTCGTCGCGGCGCTGTCGGGCACCTTCAGCCTCGGCCACGCTGTCGTGGGTTTCGCGGAACTCGGGCTCGGCGGCGTGGTGGTCGGCATCGTGGTCGGCAAGCTGGTCGTGTGGTTCCTGAAGCTGCTCGACGACGACTATCTCGTGATCACCGTCGCGGTGATTGCCGGCTGGATCGCCTATATCGCGGGGGAAATGGTCGAAGTGTCCGGCGTGATCGCCACCGTCACGGCCGGCATGATCATCGGCTGGCATCAGCACGAGGTGTTCTCGGCGGCCGTGCGCACGCGCGGCACCGCGTTCTGGCAGGTCATCGTGTTCCTGCTCGAAGCGATGGTGTTCGTGCTGATCGGGCTGTCGCTGCGCGGTGCGATCCACCGGCTCGGCGGCTTCGAGCAGGTGCTCGCCACGATGGTGTCGCCGATGCTTGCGGTGCTGGCGGCGGTGATCGTGTCGCGCTTCGTGTGGATCTACGCGGTCGAGGCACTGAAGTGGCCGGTGCGCGGGATCGCGCGGCGCGGCGAAGCGCCCGACTGGAAGGCTGCGACGATCATGAGCTGGGCCGGGATGCGCGGCGTCGTCACGCTGGCGATCGCGCTGTCGCTGCCCGAGGCGATGCCCGGCCGCGACGTGATCCTGGTCGCGTCGTTCGCGGTGATCCTCGTTACCGTGCTGCTGCAGGGCACAACGATCGGGCCGCTGATCCGGCTGCTGCGCCTGCCGCAGCGCGAAGAGCGCGCGGCGCACCATCTGACCGAGCCGCAGACGTGGGCGTACATCGAAGCGGCGCAGCTCGCGGCGATCCAGCCGCTCGTGCGCGACGAGAACGGGGTCGTGATCCATCCGCGCCTGCTCGAGCAGTACACGTATCGTGCGGAATTGACCGAGCGGGCGAAGAACGAGCCCACCTATCCGGCGGAAGTGCGTGCCGCACACTACGACGTCGTGCTGGCCGCGATCAAGGCCGGGCGCACGGAATTGTTGCGCCTGCACCGTTCGGGCCACATCCACGACGAGATGCTGCACGCGCTCGAGCGCGACCTCGACCTGCAGGAAGTGTCCGCGCAGCACGCGCGCGGGTAAGGCCGTACGCCTTCGTCATACCGCGATCGAGCGGCCGGTGCCAACCGGCTCGAAGCGCGCCTGGGCCGATCGTTGCCCGGCGCGCTTTTTTCTTTTCCGCGCCTGCCGATTGGGCGGATTTTCATCCGGCCCTCAAATGCGACAGGCAGCCAGCCTTGCAGCGCATGCAAACCTTATCGTGCCGGTCTCGCAAACGTTATCGTCTTTCGAATCCGGAAATGATCTGATTTAACTGTTTCCGTCTCTTTCTGCATATTTGGCAAAACTAAACCGGATTGAGATAGATGCTGTGTTCTAATTTCATTTAGAATCAGCCGGTTATGTTTATTGAGAGAAAGGATGCGGAGGTAATGCGGCCGCCAACGGGGAGAAATCGGCGTCCGAAACCCAGCAAGGCGGTGCCGACAGGCCAATTCGGCGGAATCAGGCGGGGTTTTCAACCGCTGAAATAAGATAGCGTCCAAGTCTGATAAACAACTCCTATGAAAGAATCGATTGGAGAATCGGCGTTTGAAACTGTATTTATGAAAGAATCGAGCGGTGATAATGCCTCGGATTGTCTTGAATCGGGGTTATCGGTCCTTCTCGTCGACGATCAACCGTTCGTCGGTGAGGTGATCCGCCGCGCGCTGCGCAGCGAACACGACATCGACCTGCATGTGTGCACCGACGCGCACCGGGCGATGGCGGTGGCGCGCGACGTGAAGCCGACTGTCATCCTGCAGGATCTCGTGATGCCGGAGATCGACGGCCTCGATCTGGTCCGTGCGTGGCGCGCGGACGCCGGCACCGCTCGCGTACCGATCATCGTGCTGTCCGCGAAGGAGGAGCCGATCGTCAAGCGCGAGGCATTCATCGCCGGCGCGAACGACTATCTGGTGAAGCTCCCCGACGCAATGGAGCTGGCCGCCCGCATCCGCTATCACTCGAATTCTTACCTGATGTCCCGGCAGCGCGACGAGGCGCTCGATTTCCTGTCGCACGACATGCGTTCGCCGCAGACCTCGATCCTCGCGCTGCTCGACGTCTACCGGACCGAACACGGCGAGATGCCGGCGATCATGGAGCGCATCGCCGGCCATGCGCGGCGCGCGCTCGCGCTGGCCGACGGCTTCATCCACCTGACCCGCGCGCAGTCCGAGCGCCGCGCGCACGAGGTCGTGAGTCTCAACGAGATCGTGCTCGACGCCGTCGACCAGCTGTGGGAGAAGGCGGCCGGGCTCGGCAGCCGGGTCGCCGCGCACGTGCCCGATACCGAATGCGTGACGATGGGCGACCGCATGATGCTGACGCGCGCGGTCGCGAACCTGATCGACAACGGGCTGAAGTACGGCCCGGCCGGCACGGACGTGCACTGCACGCTGCGCAGCGAGGACGGTGCATGGCTGATCGGTGTCGAGGATACCGGCGCCGGGATCGCGCCGGAGCAGCGCACGGCCGCGACCGAGACGTTCGTGCAGCTCGAATCCGCACATGGCGCGGCGCGCGGCGGCTTCGGCCTCGGGCTCGCGTTCGTCCGTGCGACGGCGGCGCGGCATCGCGGCCAGATCCTGATGCGCAATACGGCGCGCGGCTTCATGGTCGCGCTTCGGCTGCCGGCGCAAGCGGAGCGGTGATTTCGCGGCGCGGCCTGCCGGCGCCGCGCTGCCCGCAGACCCTGATGCGCTCGTGGCGCGCCGTCCGGCGCGCAGGCGGGCGCGGATTTTTTCAACGCTGATTTTATAAAGCCCATAACGAACATGGCCACCGTGACGCCCCGCGCGACCAATGAAAGCCTGCATCCGACGATCGGCGCTGCCCGGCTGACGCTCGGCAATCGCATCCTGCTCAGCTTCGGCGTGCTGTTCGTGCTGATGCTGGTGACAGCCGGCGTGTCCTACGAGCGATTGCGCGCGATCAACAGTGAAGCCGTCAGCATCGAGCGCGACTCGCTGCCCGGCGTCTACCTCGCGTCGTCGCTGCGCGGTTCGGTCAACGAATCGTTCACGCTGCTGCAGCAGGCGACCTTCGTCGACACCGAGGCCGAAACCGTGCAGCGTGATCTCGCGAAGATCTCCGACGCGCTGAAGGACATCGAGTCGCTGTCGGTCGACTACCAGAGCACGACGTTCCGCGACGACGACCGGCAGCGCTTCGCGGCGTTCCGCGGTGCGTACGACCGCTACGTGCCGCTGCTGAACGAAGCCGTGCAGAAGAGCCGCGTGTCGCGCGAGGAGGCCGTCGCCGCATACGCGAAAACGCTGCCCGCGTGGACCGAGGTCGTGCGCAACGCGAACGTGCTGGTGCAGGAAAACCGCAAGTTCGCCGAGCAATCCGCGAAGCTGATCCGCGAATCCGTGCAGGACACCGAAGTCGTGCTCGCGGTCGCGGTCGCCTTCGTGCTGCTGTCCGCGCTCGGGCTCGGCTACGTGCTGTACCGTTCGGTGACCGTACCGATGGCGCGGCTCGTCGAGGTGCACGACGTGATGCGCACCGGCAACCTGACGCGCCGCCTCGACCTGCGCCGCCGCGACGAATTCGGCACGCTCGAGACGGGCTTCAACCGGATGGCCGACGAGCTGACCGAGCTCGTCGCACGCGCGCAGCAGTCGTCGCTGCAGGTGACGACGTCGGTGGCGGAAATCGCGGCGACGTCGCGCGAGCAGCAGGCGACCGCGAACGAAACCGCGGCGACGACGACCGAGATCGGTGCGACCTCGCGCGAGATTTTCGCGACGTCGCGCGACCTGCTGCGCACGATGAACGAAGTGGCCGGCGTGGCCGAGCAGTCGGCGACGCTCGCGGGCGTGAGCCAGAGCGGGCTCACGCGGATGGGCGAGACGATGCGCAGCGTGATGGACGCGGCCGGTTCGGTGAACGCGAAGCTCGCGATCCTCAACGAGAAGGCGCTGAACATCAACCAGGTGGTCGCGACGATCACCAAGGTGGCCGACCAGACCAACCTGCTGTCGCTGAACGCGGCGATCGAGGCCGAGAAGGCCGGCGAGTACGGCCGCGGCTTCGCGGTCGTCGCGACCGAGATCCGCCGCCTCGCCGACCAGACGGCGGTGGCGACCTACGACATCGAGCAGACGGTGAAGGAAATCCAGTCGGCGGTGTCGGCGGGCGTGATGGGGATGGACAAGTTCTCCGAGGAAGTGCGCCGCGGCATGCTCGACGTGCAGCAGGTCGGCGGGCAGCTGTCGCAGATCATCGCCGAGGTGCAGACGCTCGCGCCGCGCTTCCAGATGGTCAACGAAGGGATGCAGACGCAGGCGAACGGCGCCGAGCAGATCACGCAGGCGCTGTCGCAACTGTCGGAGGCCGCGCAGCAGACGGCCGAGTCGCTGCGCCAGTCGTCGCAGGCGATCGACGACCTGACGCTCGTCGCGAACCAGCTGCGCACCAGCGTGTCGCGCTTCAAGGTCGACGCGTGACGCGCGCCGACCCGCAGAACGGCGCCCACGCGCTGTTCCTGATGTTCGAGCTCGACGGCGAACGCTATGCGCTCGACGCGGCCGGCATCGACGAGGTGCTGCCGCTCGCGGTCACGAAGGCCGTGCCCGGCGCACCCGAATGGATCGCCGGGCTGCTGATGCGCGGCGGCCAGCCCGTGCCGGTGATCGACGTGCCGATGCTGGCGCTCGGGCGCCGCGCGCATGCGTTGCGCTCGACGCGGCTCGTGATGGTCCGCTACCGCGCGGACGAAGCGGGCGGCGAGCGCACGCTCGGGCTGATCGTCGAGCGTGCGACGCAGACGATGCGGATCGACCGCGCGGCGTTCCGGTCGAGCGGCATCTCGACCGCGCGCACGCGCTGGCTCGGGCCGGTCGCGAATACGCCCGATGGCGTCGTGCAGCAGGTATCGGTGTCCGACCTGATCGACGACGTAGCGCGCCTGTATCTGTTCGACGGCCTGCCGGGCCACGGGGGAGAGTCCGCATGAAAGAGTCCGAATCGCGATTTCGCGGCTGGCTGCTGCGCGAGACCGGCATCGACCCCGATTCGCTCGGCAACGATTTCCTGACCCGTGCGCTGACGGAACGCGTGCACACGCTGCAGGCGGACGGCGAGCGCCTGCCGTCGGCGGCGCGGCTGCCCGTGACGCAGGACGCGCTCGACGCCTACTGGCAGCAGCTCAACGCGTCGGCCGATGAAAGACGTGCGCTGATCGAGCTGTTCGTCGTGCCCGAGACCTGGTTCTTCCGCGACCGCGAGGCCTTCGCGACGCTCGTGCGGCTCGCGACCGAACGGGTCGCCGCGCTGCCCGGCCGGGTGGTCCGCGTGTTGAGCGCGCCGTGCTCGACCGGCGAGGAGCCGTATTCGGCGGCGATGGCGCTGCTCGACGCAGGGCTCGATCCGGCCAGCTTCACGATCGACGCGATCGACCTCAGCGCGCGCGCGATCGAGCAGGCGCGGCTCGGCTGCTACGGGCGCAATGCGTTCCGCGGCACCGCGACGGAGTTTCGCGCGCGGCACTTCACGCCGACCCGCGACGGCTGGCTGCTCGACGAGCGCGTGCGCGCGTGCGTGCAGTTCAGTCAGGCCAACCTCGTCGAACCGGCCGTGGATACCGGCATTCGCTACGATTTCGTGTTCTGTCGGAATGTGCTGATCTACTTCGATCGCGACGCGCAGGATCGCGTGATCCGCTCGCTCGACGAGCGTCTGGCCGATGACGGCGTGCTGTTCGTCGGGCCGGCCGAAACGGGCGTCGCGATGCGGCACGGGATGCGCTCGGCGCGCGTGCCGCTGG
>NZ_JAAGPG010000504.1:0-6106 GCF_017104665.1 Burkholderia sp. Se-20378
CCGCTCGCCTCCACGAGCGCCCGGCGCTCGCGCAGCCGCGCCTCGTCCTCCGCGTGCACGGCCATGCGCCGCCGCCCGTTGCGCACGATCCGGCGCAACACGGCTTCGTCGTCGGCCAGCAGATCGCCGAACGAACTGCCCATGAAGACCTTCACGCCCGCGCAGCCCGGCAGGTTTTCGAGCGCCGGCAGCCGTTCGGCGTTCGCGGCCGAGCCGCCGATGTAGAACGCGTAGTCGCACCACGCACGGCCGCACGCGAGATCGAGCTTCGCCTGCAGATCCTGCGCAGTCAGCGTCAGCGGATGCGTGTTGGGCATCTCGAAGATCGTCGTGACGCCGCCGAGCACCGCGCCGCGCGTGCCGGCCTCGAGGGTCTCCTTGTGCGTCAGGCCCGGTTCGCGGAAATGCACCTGGCTGTCGACGACACCCGGCAGCACGTGCAGCCCGCCCGCATCGAGCACGACCTCGGCGCTCCAGGTGCCGTGCAACGCGCCCAGCGCGACGACGCGGCCGTCCACGCACGCGACGTCGATCCGCTCGGCACCGTTGGGCGTCATCACGGTGCCGCCATGCACCAGCAGGTCGGCGTGACGTCGCTTCAGCGCGTCGCTCGCGCCCCCTTCGCTTCGGATGGGCTCGTCCATGACTCAGAACTCGTTCTGGATGTGCTTGTAGCCCAGCACCAGTGCATTGTTCGTGCGTGCGACGTCCTCGGAGAAATCGCTTGCGTCGGCCGTCACCTGCGGCAACGCGGCGAGATCGGTTTCCGGCCCGATGCGCTCGGTCGAGCGCACGTAGAAACCCGGCGGCAGGTGGCAGCCGTCGACGACCGCGTTGTAGCGCACCACGCAGCCGTCGTCGATGGTGCAGTTGAACAACACGCTGTTGAAACCGACGAACACGCCGTTACCGACCTTGCACGGCCCGTGGACGATCGCGCGATGCGCGATCGACGTGTGCTGGCCGATGGTGACGCTCGCACCCGACTTCGAATGGATCACCACGCCGTCCTGGATGTTCGAATGCGCACCGATCACGATCGGCGCGATCCGGCCGCCGGCATCCGTTTCGTCGGCGCGGATCACCGCGTACGGGCCGATGAACACGTTCTCCTCGACGATCACGAGCCCGCACAGAATGGCGGTCGGATCGACGAAGGCGCTCGGGTGGATCTGCGGCAGGTCGCCGCGCGGGTTCTTTCTGATCATCAGGATTCCTGCCTTGAAATGGGACGGCCGCGCTTGATCCGCTCGAACAGGCCCGGATCGCGCCACTGTCCGGCGATGGCCGGCGCGAACACGATGTCGTCCAGGTCGATGCGGCCCATGCGCGGGTTGAACGCATCGTCGCGAAAACACTGCGCGTAACCGGTCTCGGTTTCGTGAACGATGATCGAATGCAGCCGCACGTCGGCTTCGCCGTTCGACATGCGCGTGCACGACAATGCCGCATCGACGAGGCGGAAGAACACGCGCGAGAACTGCTCGGCGCTCGGCGACACGGGCAGCAGCACCCAGCGCTCGGAATGCCGGCGCATGCTCTCGACATAGCCGGCGTCGTCATGCGACCACAACGTCACTGCGTGGTCGAACGCGTCGATCAGGTCGCGCACGTCGCCCTTGAGCAGCCCGAAGTCGTAGATCATCTGCCCGTGATCCAGCGCGTGCGCTTCGAGCAGCAGCTCGACGCGATACGAATGGCCGTGGATCGAATGCGAGCAGCGTCGCGTGCTGCAGCCGCGCACGATGTGCGCGTTCTCGAACCGGAACAGCTTGCGGATCAGCATGCGTCGGCGCCTTCGCGAACCGGTGCGGCCCAGGCCACCGCATCGTGCGGATGCAGGCTTTCCAGATGGCGGACGTGTACGCGCGGGCTCGCATGGTGGCCGTCCAGCGCGGCCTGGACCCGGCGGGCGGCATCCTCGACGAACATCAGGTTTCCGCCGTTCAGCACCGCGAACGCCTGTTCGTCCGCGCGCTTGACGGCCGTCTGCACCGGCGTGCCGAGCGCGTGCTCGATGCGATCGATCAGGTCGATCAGCCCCAGCGTCGCGCCATCGGCGGGCAGCCCCACGCTGACGATGGCTTCGCTGCGCTGGCTGTGCGGCGTGGCCGCCGTCGCGTGCCGTTTCAGCCACGCGGCGACTGCCGCCGGTTCCACACGATCGTCGCGGCCGAACGCCGCCAGGAACGCCTGCTCGACCCAGTGCCGCGACAGTGCGGCCGAGCATGGGCATGTCGACGAATAGACGACCGTCACCTGCGCGCGCAGCTCGAAACTGGAGCCGGTCAGCGTCGCATCAACACGAACCGGGTAGGCCTTCCACCCGGCCAGCCCGTCGGTCACCAGCGCGGCGCGGCGCGCCAGCAGGTCGAAACGCAGCCGCAGCCGCGCACTGCGCGTGTCGCAGTCGCGATGGCTGTCGACCATCGCGTGCAGCACATGCTGAAGGCCGACCGGCGACAGCACCGCGCCGTCGCCGAGCCCGTCGAGCAGCCGGTACAGCCGCGACATATGGATGCCCTTCACGTGCGGCGCAGGCAGATCGACCTGCACGTCGGCACGCGCATGCACGTCGCGCCGGCAGCCGGGCTCGGCCACCGCAACGGGCAGGTCGATGCCCTGCATGCCGACCCATTCGAGCGGGCGGCCGCCCGGCGCGGCGTCGGTCAGGGAAATATCGGGAAGGGGTGCGTTCATGCTAGTAATCCGGTGGAGCGCCTTCTCCATCCGGATCGATGCAGGAAGCGCGTTCAAGTCAGGGCCAGTCGCGAAACGGGTTGTCCCACGTGGTCCAGTGTTCGGGGCCGGTGGCCATCTCGGCGTCGGTCAGCAGACATGCGTCGAGGCGCGCGCGCAGCGCGGGCTCGTCCATGTCCATGCCGATCAGCACGAGTTCCTGCCGCGCATCGCCGACGTGCTCGTCCCAGCGCGCGCGGATCTGCGCGACGGCTTCCGCGTCCTGCGGCCAGCGCTCGGGCGGCATGGCCGCCCACCAGTAGCCAGCCGGCCCGTGCCGCGCAACCGCGCCGGCCTGCGACCACGAGCCGGCGACGGTCGGGTGGGTGGCAAGCCAGAAGAACCCCTTCGAGCGGACGACGCCCGGCCATTCGCTTTCGACGAGATCGAAGAAACGCTGCGGATGGAACGGCCGACGCGCGCGATAGACGAAGCTGCGGATACCGTACTCGTCGGTCTCGGGCGTGTGCGTGCCGCGCATCTCCTGCAGCCAGCCCGGCGCGCGCGACGCCGCTTCGAAGTCGAACAGGCCCGTGTCGAGCACGCGCTCGAGCGGCACCTTGCCGAATTCGGCGATCTCGATCCGTGCGCGTGGATTCAGGCCGCGCAGCAGCGCGACGAGCCGCTCGCGCGCGCTTGCGTCGATCAGGTCGATCTTGTTGATCACGATCACGTCGCAGAACTCGATCTGGTCGATCAGCAGATCGACGACCGTGCGCGCATCTTCCTCGCCCATCGATTCGCCGCGCGACTGCAGGCTGTCGCGCGATGCGTAGTCGCGCAGGAAATTGAACGCGTCGACCACCGTCACCATCGTGTCGAGCCGCGCGACTTCGCCGAGGCTGCGGCCGTCCTCGCCTTCGAACGTGAACGTCTCGGCTACCGGCAGCGGCTCCGAGATGCCGGTCGATTCGATCACGAGCTGGTCGAACCGCCCTTCGCGCGCGAGCCGGTCGACCTCGATCAGCAGGTCCTCGCGCAGCGTGCAGCAGATGCAGCCGTTGCTCATCTCGACCAGCTTCTCGTCGGTGCGCGACAGCCCCGCGCCGCCGTCGCGCACGAGCGCGGCGTCGATGTTGACCTCGGACATGTCGTTGACGATGACCGCAACGCGCCGGCCCTCGCGATTGTTGAGGATGTGGTTGAGCAGCGTCGTCTTGCCGGCGCCGAGGAAGCCGGACAGGACGGTCACGGGAAGCCGCGTGGACGGTTGGAGTGCGGTACGCATCGGGCGATTCCGGTCGAGGACGTTGAGGAGAGAATGATATATTGTATCGCAACGATATAACATATCATTTCGGACGTCCAGCGGGCCGGTCACGCGACGGCGATTCACGATCCCGCCGGGCCGCCGGTTCGACTCGGCGGCACCGCGCACGGCATGCCGATTGAAAGGTGTGGTTGATAAGCTTCCCGGCGAGACCGATGGCCCCCTCACACCATGAAAACGAAAATACTTGCTGCGTTGTCACTGTGCGCCGCGCTGCCCGGCGTCGCACTCGCCCAATCGATCGCGCCCCCGGCGCTGAAGCCGGGCGATACCTGGACCTACATCAACACCGTCGAAATCGGCCCGAACGGCTGGCGCCAGACGCGCGACCAGATTTCCGTGCAGCGCACGACGTCCGAGCACATCTACGTCGAAACGCAACAGAGCGGCGCGACGCAGGCGCCGCGTGAACTGATCGTCGATGCGGACTGGAGCCGCTCGCGCAGCGTCAACGGCACGGAAACCGTGGTGAATCGTCCGCTGGCGTTTCCGCTGACGGCCGGCAAGACGTGGACGGTCAAGTACAGCGAGTCGCACCCGAATGCGCAGCACGCGTCGGAGGCGTACGACACGCACTACAAGGTCGTTGGCCCCGACACCGTCACCGTGGCCGGCGGCAAGTTCGACGCGATCAAGATCGAGGCCGAAGGCACCTGGAAGGCGCAACCCGCGCCGGGGCAATCGATCACGTCGGGCGTATCGCGCAACGCGGGTGGCTCGACGATCGTGATGCAGAGCCGCAACAACGGCACGGCCGAGCAGACCGGCAAGACCTACAAGGCGTTCTGGTACGTGCCGGCAGTAGGCCGCTGGGTCAAGTCGGTCGAGGAGTACTACGACGCGAACGGGATGCGGAACGCGCGCTATTCGAACGAACTGGTGTCGTTCAAGCGCGCCGGCGTGGAGGGCGGCGCACCGCTGGCCAGCCAGCCTGCGCTCGCACCCGCCCCCGTCGCCGTGCCGGCGGAACCCCTGCCTACCGTCGATCAGTGACGGAGCGCGCGCTCACTTACGTATAGAGCGACGCCGGCGGCAATTCCCCGGCCAGCGCGAACCGGCCCACGTCGCGCAGCCGGTAGTCGAGCGGATCGTGCAGCGTATGCGTGCGCGCATTCCGCCAGAAGCGGTCGAGGCCGAGCGACGCGGCCGTCGCGCGTGCACCGCAGGCGTCGAACAGCGCCTCGCCGTTCTCGAGCGCCGCGCGCTGCGCGACGATCTTCGCCTCCGATACCGCGAGCGCCACCTCGGCGCGCTCGTCCGCCGTCAGCGCATCCTGCCGCGTCCACGCACGCTGCAACGCGGCGGCCGCACGATCGGCCAGCGCCGCCGCGGCGATCGCCCGCACCCGCATGTCGCCGAAGCGCTGCAGCGTGTACGGATCGTCGCTCGCCTGCGCGACCTCCGACTGAATCCACGGGCGGCCATGCTTCAGCACGTAGTCGCGCGCTTCCGCCAGCGCACCTTCCGCGAGCCCGACGAACAGGTTGGTCAGCACGAGCTGCGACACGAGCGTGCGCAGCGTCGCGCGCGGGGTCGGCGGCGCCTCGGAACGATGCAGCACCTCGTCCGCCGCGAGCGCCACACCGTCGAAGCGCACGCTGCCGCTGTCGGTCTGGCGCTGGCCGATCGGATCCCAGTCTTCGTTGACCGTGATCCCCGCGCGATCGGTCGGCACCACGCCGAACACCGTGCGGCCGGTGTCCGGATCGTGCGCGGACACCGTCATGCGCTGCGAGCCGCGCGTGCCCGAACAGAAGCCCTTCACGCCATCGAGCCGGTAGCCGCCGTCGGATGTCGCCGTGGCCACGAGCCGCGTGTCGAGCGGATTGACCGCATTGCCCCACCACCAGTGCTGCTCGACCGTGCCGCGCAGATAGCGTTCGCGCTGCGCGGCGTTGCCCCACACGTCGACGCTCACCACCTGCAGGCACTGGAACCCGACGAGATGCGCGAGCGCGCTGTCGACGCGCGCGATCTGCCGGATCGCGTCGTAGATCTCGGGCCATGCGGCTTCCTGCCCGCCGAATGCACGCGGCACCGCGAGCGTCAGCAGGCCCGCATCGGCGAGCCACTGCTTCTCTTGCGCCGCATGACCAC
>NZ_JAAGPG010000505.1:0-6138 GCF_017104665.1 Burkholderia sp. Se-20378
TGCGAACTGGCCGCGCCCGACGGCGCGACGCTCGGCACGCTGTGCGTCGTCGACGGCAAGCGGCTCACGCCCGACGCCGGGCAACGCGCGATGCTGCGCGACCTCGCCACACTGGCCGCAAGCGCGCTTGCCCGCGCGATCGAAGCTGTGACCTTGCGCGAACGGCTCGGCATCGTCGAGGAACACAGTACGCTGACCACGCTCGCGCTGACCGAAAGCGGCACCGGCGTGTGGGATCGCAACGTGGAAACCGGCGAGATCCATTACTCGCCGGCCTGGAAGGCGATGCTCGGCTACGCGCCGCACGAGCTCAGCACCCGGATCGAAGACGCGTACGAACGGCTGCATCCGGACGACATCGCCGACGTGAAAGCCGCGATGCTCGCGCACTTCGAGCGCCGCAGCGACTATTACGCGGTCGAGCACCGCATCCGCTGCAAGGACGGCTCGTACAAATGGATCTGCAGCCGCGGCAAGGTGATCGACCGCGACGCCAACGGCCGCGCGCTCCGGATGGTCGGGACGACCACGGACATCACCGCGCTGCGCGAGCTCGCCGCGCGATTGCGCGACTCGGCCGCGCTCGTCACGGATCTCACCGACCAGGTTCCCGGGCTTGTGTTCCAGCTTCGGCAGGCGCCCGACGGACGCCGCTTCTTTTCCTACGCGAGCGCGGGCGTCGGCGACATCTACGAACTGACGCCCGAGCAGATCGCCCGCAGCGCGGAAGCGGTCGAGACGCGAATCCATCCGGCCGACCTGGTCGCCTATCGGCTGTCGCTGCACGACTCGTCGGTGCGACTGACGCCGTGGCGCCTCGAATATCGCGTGCTGCTGCCGGGCCAGGGCCTGCGCTGGCGTGAAGGCGATGCGCGCCCGCAGCGAACGGCCGACGGCGGCACCGTGTGGCACGGCTTCATCACCGACGCGACCGACCGCAAGCACATCGAGGCCGAACTGCACCGGATGGCGACCACCGACCACCTGACGCAGTTGTCGAACCGCCATGCGTTCATGCGGCAAAGCGAGGCCGCGCTGCGCGCTGTGCGCACGACCGGCCAGGCCGCTGCGGTGCTGATGCTCGATCTCGATCACTTCAAGGCGCTGAACGACCGCTGGGGCCACCCGGTCGGCGACCGCGCGCTCCGGCATTTTGCGCGGCTGCTGCTCGCGGAAACCGGGCCGGACGGCATCGTCGGCCGGGTCGGCGGCGAGGAATTCGCGATTGTGCTGCCGGGCGCGGATCTCGACCGCGCGCTGGCCTTCGCGCAGCGCGTGCAGCAACGCGCGATGCAGGCCCGGCTCACGCACGAGGACCAGCCGGTCACGCTGACCGTCAGCATCGGCATCGACGCGATGCGGGCGTCGGACTTCGGCGCCTACCAGCCGCTGTCGCGCGCGGACAAGGCGCTCTATCTCGCGAAGGAGCGCGGCCGCAACCGGATCGAGGTGTATCGGGCGTAGATTTCGACCACGCGACGGCCGCTCCTCGCCCAGCTTCCTGCCGCCCCCGTTGCGCGACCTATTCGGGACGGATCGTGTAGGCTAGCGCCCCTGCCCCTACCCACCCCGACTTGCCATGGACAATGCCAAACGCACCGCGCGAATCGCGTCAGGTCTTCTCGTCGTCGCGCTCGTCGAGCTGCTGGCGCTCCTGATCGGCTACGGGGTCGCCAGTTCGATGGACGATCCGTACATGGGCATTCGCGTGCTCATCACCGCGCTCGTCTGGGCGGCAGGCCTGTCGGTCATCGGGGTCATCGCGGCGATCGCCTGCCTGTCGATCGACCTGCAGGCGCGCGGCGGCGTGATCTACGGGGCGCTGGTGCTGCACGGCCTGCTCGTGCTGCCCGGGCTATTCCTGTACTTCCACTGAATCGCATCGTCGCTGCCGGCGTCACGCTGCCGCCTCACGCGATACCGCCCGCACGCCCAGCAGCATCGCGACCGCGCACGCGGCCAGCAGCGCCGCGATCATCAGCATCGCCGGGTCCATGCTGCCGGTTCTCGTGCGGATCAGCCCGACGAGCCACGGCGTGATCATGCCGCTCGACACGCCGATGCTGCTGATCAGCGCGATCCCGCCCGCCGCGCCCGCGCCGGAGAAATACGCGGACGGCACGGCCCAGAACACCGGATGCGCGGCGAAGATCAGCATCGCCGCGACCGACAGCAGCGCCATCATCGCGACGATGCTCGGCAGGTGCAGCGTCAGCAGCGCGAGCGCCACCGCGCCGCCGAACGCGCATGCCGCGAAGTGCCAGCGCCGTTCGCGCTTGCGATCGGAGCGCCGCGCGATCGCGATCAGGCCGGCCGCGCCGATCGCGTTCGGCACGACCGACAACAGGCTGATCTGCACGACATCGTGAATGCCGAATTCGCGGATCATCAGCGGCATCCAGAACAGCAGCATCAGGAGCGCCGTGGTCAGCGAGAAATAGATGAACGCGAACAGGTAGGTGCGCGGTTCGGCCAGCACCTGCCGCAGCGAGTGCGGCGCCGTCGTATCGGCACCGGCGCGGTCGGCGGCCAGGTCGGCCGCGAGCCGCTGGCGGTCGGCGTCGGACAGCCACTTCGCGTGCTCGGGGCGATCGCACAGCCAGAACCACGCGATCACGCCGAGCAGGATCGCGGGCGCGCCTTCGATCGCAAACATCCATTGCCAGCCGTGCAGCCCGAGCACGCCCGACATCCCGCGCATCAGCCAGCCCGACAGCAGCCCGCCGACCATCCCGGCCACCGCGACGCCCGCGTAGAAGATCGACAGCACCGACGCGCGCCGCCGTGCCGGATACCAGTACGCCAGGTAGAACACCACGCCTGGAAAGAACCCGGCCTCGAACAGCCCGAGCAGGAAGCGCAGTACGTAGAAATGCTTCGCGCTGTCGACGGTGATCATCGCGACCGACACCGCGCCCCACAGGAACATGATCCGCGCAAAGGTGCGGCGCGCGCCGAAGCGGCGCAGCAGCGCGTTGCTCGGCACCTCGAACAACACGTAGCCGACGAAGAACAGCACCGCGCCGAGGCTGTACATCGCGTCGGTCAGGCCGAGGTCCTGCCGCATCTGCAACTGCGCGAAGCCGATGTTGCTGCGATCGAGGATCGATACGATGTAGCAGATGAACAGGAATGGCACGATCCGCGCGCCGATGCGGCGGTACAGCGCGTCGTCGTCCGTTGACGCGACACCGGACGCGACCGCACGCGCGGCGTCCGCTTGAAGAGGGGCTGACATCGATCGTCTCCTTGATGGATTCGGATACGGGGCCCATACGTCGCGCCGGTCGCCGCCGCCCGCGAGCAGCGACCGGCCGTTCCTTGCCTAGTCGCGCGGCGCGGCTTCGCCTTTCACGCCGAGCATCAGCGCGACGCCGCTCGCCACCAGCAGCGCAGCCAGCAGATACACGGCGAGATCCATGCTGCCGGTGCGCGTGCGGATCATCCCGATCACCCACGGGCTGACGATGCCGCTCGTGATCCCGATGCTGCTGATCAGCGCGATCCCGGCCGCGGCCGCGTTGCCCGACAGATAGCGGGTCGGCACGGCCCAGAAGATCGGCAGCGCGGCGAAGATCAGCGTCGCCGCGATCGACAGGCACGCGAGCATCGCCGCGAAGCTGTGCAGGTGCAGCGTCAGCGCCGCGAGCGCGAGCCCGCCGCCGATCGTGCAGCACGCGAAGTGCTTGCGGCGCTCGCCGGTGCGGTCCGAACGTCGCGCGATCAGGATCAGCCCCACCGCGCCGACCGCGTTCGGCACGACCGTGTACAGGCTCACGGCCACGACGTCGGTCACGCCGAAGTCGCGGATCATCAGCGGCATCCAGAAATTGAGCGTCAGCGACGCGCAGGTCAGCGAGAAATAGATGAACGCGAACAGGTACACGCGCGGGTTCGCGAGCGCCGCCATGAGGCTGCGCCCGTCGTGCGCGTTGCCGTGCCCGCGGCCGTCGGCGCACAGCGCGGCGACCCGCGCCTTTTCATCGGACGTGAGCCACGTCGCGTCCTGCGGCCGGTCGACCAGCAACGTGAACGCGGCGAATGCGAGCAGGATCGCCGGCGCGCCTTCGATCGCGAACATCCACTGCCAGCCGTGCATCCCGAGCACGCCGCTCATGTCGCGCATGATCCAGCCCGACATCAGGCCGCCGAGCACGCCGGCCACCGCGACGCCCGCGAAGAACACCGAGATCGCGGCCGCGCGCCGGTTCGCGGGGAACCAGTAAGTCAGGTACAGCACGATGCCGGGAAAGAAGCCGGCTTCGAACACGCCGAGCAGGAAGCGCAGCACGTAGAAATGCGACGGCTGCGACACGAACATCATCCCGGTCGACGCGATGCCCCACAGCAGCATGATCCGCGTGAAGGTGCGGCGCGCGCCGAAACGCGCGAGCAGCAGGTTGCTCGGCACTTCGCAGAACACGTAGCCGACGTAGAACACCGCGGCGCCGAGGCCGTACATCGCGTCGCTGAAGCCGAGATCGTGCTTCATCTGCAACTGCGCGAAGCCGATGTTGATGCGGTCAAGGAACGAGATGACGTAGCAGAGGAACAGGAACGGCACGATCCGCCACGCGATCTTGCGGAACAGCAGCGCGTCGTCCGTGGCGGCCGAGGCGGAAGCCGAAGCGCTCGCGTGCGCGAGCGTCGCTTCGGCGGGAAGCGATTGGGGCATGTCTCTCTCCAAACAGGTTGCGCGATTCGAGCGCGCAGCCGTCTCCCAGGGCGTACGTGCGCCCTGCTTTCTTGTGAGATCGGGTACGGCGGACGGAAAGACGGCAGGAAGCCGTGGCCAGTCGCCGCTTCAGAAAAAAGGCGGAGCGCCCTGTCGGGTGCCCCGCCTGTGCAAGCCGCTCAGTCCTGCAGCGCGGCCCACATTTCCTTGTCGCGCTGCGCGGTCCAGATGCGCGGATGCGCGATGCCGCTCGCTTCGTCGAATGCACGCGACACGTCGAACGGCAGACAGTGCTCGTAGATGAACACGTGGCCGAACTTCGGATCCATCGCTTCACGCGTGAGCGCCATCGACGCCTTCAGGTCGAGCTGCTGTTCGACGGCCTTGCGACCCTGTGCGAGCAGCGTCGTGACGAAATCCTTCGTGTAATCGAGGCCCTTGTTCACGTCGGCCGGGTTCAGCAGCGCGGGGCCGCGGCCCGGCACGAGCTTCTCAGCGCCGAGCGCACGCAGCGCCTCGAGCGTGGCCGGCCACTGTTCGAGCTGGGCGTCGCCGCAGTAGCACGCAGCGTCGTATTCGACGAGGTCGCCCGAGAACAGCACTTTCTGCGACGGGATCCAGACGATCGTGTCGCCCTTCGTGTGGCCCGAGCCGACGTGCATGATCTTCACTTCGAGCTTGCCGAGGAACAGCGTGATCTCGCGCTCGAACACGAGCGTCGGCCAGGTCAGGCCGGGCACCGTCTCGACACCGGCGAACAGGCGCGGGAAACGCTCGATCTCCGACTTCATGTCGGCCTCGCCGCGCTCGACGATCATCTCGTACGTGCCGCGGCTCGCGATCACGTGCTGCGCGCCTTCGTCGAAATACGCGGACGCGCCGAGCACGCGCACCGCGTGGTAGTGCGACAGCACCACGTGCTTGATCGGCTTGTCGGTCACGCTGCGGATCTTCGCGATCAGGTCCTGCGCCATCGCGGGCGTCGCGGTCGTGTCGACGATCAGCACGCTGTCGTCGCCGATGATCACGCCCGAGTTCGGGTCGCCTTCGGCGGTGTACGCGTACGCGTTCTCGGACAGCTTCGTCCAGGTGACTTTCTTCTCTTCCAGATCGGCTTGGGAGGCGAATGCTTTGGCCATGTTGCGTTCCGTGGCTGCGAGCCATGTGTTGAGGGGAATGAACGGATCATCTTCCCGAGCCAAATATTTGTCAATGACAAAGTCGCTTGCTATTGTTTAATACGGGTAAACCTGCGGGCTGGCGCGATAAATGGCGTCGGATACCATGCGGGGTTTCGTCAACGGAAGAATCATCGCGTGCAGAACCACGAAGTCAGCGCAGACGACGCGCCGCCCAAGGCGCAGCGCGGGATCCAGAGTGTCGAGGTCGGCGGCCGGCTGCTCGACGCGCTCGCGCGCCGGCGCAAGCCGCTCGGCCTGTCCGAGCTGGCCGCGGCGGCCGAC
>NZ_JAAGPG010000506.1:0-6028 GCF_017104665.1 Burkholderia sp. Se-20378
GGGGGAGAGGGGGGGGGGGGAGGAGGGGGGGGGGGGAGAGGGGGGGGAGGGAGGGGGGGGGAGGGGGGGGAGGGGGGGGGGAGGGGGGAGATGAGGCAAGGAGAGGAGGGCAGAGGAGGGACCGAGACGGGAGTGGAGTGCAGAGGTGTGCTCGGCGGAGCGCGCGCGGGCGGGGTCGAGCAGGCCGCGCGCCAGGGGCACGGCCCGTTCTCGCTCGCCGACCTGAGCTATCGCGTCTACGTGCGCGACGCCGGCGATACCGAGGCACTGGCCGCGATCGAGCGCGTGCTGCGCGAGGCGGTCGGCCCCGGCGTGCGCCTGCTCGTCGTTCATGCGGACGTGTGCCGCGACGACCTGCTGGTCGAGATCGAGGCCAGCGCGGGTCATGAGGAGGCGTGGCTGTCATGAAGCGAGAAAACCTCACGATCGAGCAACCGGCCCCGCACGCGGGCGAGGTCGACGAAGCCTGCCGGCGGTCGCCGGCAAGTCATAAACTTTTGTCAGGATCCCCGTCTTCGCAATCGGCCGTTTCCATGTCCAAGCTGCACGCCTCGTCCACCCATCTCGTCCTGATTCCGAGCTACAACCCGGGCACCAAGGTCGACACGACCGTGCGCAATGCCCGCGCGCAATGGAATCCGGTGTGGGTCGTGGTCGACGGCAGCACCGACGGCAGCGCCGAACGGTTGCAGGCGATGGCCGAGCGCGACCCGGGCTTGCGCGTGATCGTGCTGCCGGAGAATCGCGGCAAGGGCGCCGCGGTGCTCGCCGGGCTCGACGCGGCGGCCGCGAGCGGCTTCACGCATGCGTTGACGATGGATTCCGACGGCCAGCATCCGGCCGACCTGATTCCCGCGTTCATGACCGCGTCGCAAGCCGCGCCCGACGCGATGGTGCTGGGCGTGCCGAAGTTCGACGCGAGCGCGCCGCAGTTGCGCGTGCAGGGCCGCCGGCTGTCGAATGCATGGGCCGATCTCGAGACGCTGTGGGCCGGGATCGGCGATTCGCTGTACGGGTTTCGCGTGTATCCGGTCGCGCCGCTGGCCGCGATCATGCGCCGCCAACCGTGGATGCGCGGCTTCGACTTCGATCCCGAGGCGGCCGTGCGGCTGTGCTGGGCCGGCGTGCGGCCGATCCGCATCGACGCGCCGGTGCGCTATTTCGGTCGGCATGAAGGCGGCGTCTCGCATTTCCATTACGGCCGCGACAACGCACTGCTCGCGTGGATGCACCTGCGCCTGTTCACCGGCTTCGCGGTGCGGCTGCCGATGCTGGTCGCGCGGCGGCTCACGCGGCGCCACGACCAGACCGCCTGAGCGGGCCCGCTTTCCATTCCGGTCGCGCCCGGTCGCGGCGATTGCGCCGCTTTTCGTCGTCAATGCCACGATGACGTGCCGCTTCGTTTCAATCCGATAAGTAATGAACGTGTCATCGGATGTAAACATCTGGTAATTTTCTGCCGGATTATGCAAAATCGCCGCTCCCAAATACAACTATCGAGGGATTCCGGGATGCAACTCAAGAAAGCGGTGGCAGCGTGTGGCGTGGCGTTTCTGTTGAGCGCGTGCGGCGGGGTACAGAGCCTTGACGCGAACAGCCTGACGTCGGCGGGGACCAGCCTGTACAAGGCAGCGACGCTGTCGGATGCCGACATCGCCGCACTGTCGAACGACTCGTGCAAGTCGAGCGATGCCGAATCGAAGATCGCGCCGGCGAACAGCGCGTACGCGAAGCGCCTGACGAAAGTGATGAAGGGCTTCGGCGACATGACGCTGAACGGCCAGAAGATCAACTACAAGGTCTACATGACCAAGGACGTCAACGCGTGGGCGATGGGCAACGGCTGCGTGCGCGTGTACAGCGGCCTGATGGACCAGATGAACGACGACGAACTGCGCGGCGTGATCGGCCATGAAATGGGCCACGTTGCACTGGGTCACTCGAAGAAGGCGATGCAGACGGCCTACGCGGTCAGCGCGGCACGCACCGCGGCCGGCGCGGCCTCGCCGGGCGTGGCGGCACTGTCGAGCTCGCAGCTCGGCGACATCACCGAGAAATTCATCAACGCGCAGTTCTCGCAGACGCAGGAAAGCGCGGCCGACGACTACTCGTTCGACCTGATGAAGCAGAAGGGCATGAACCAGAAGGGCCTCGTCACCGCATTCCAGAAGCTCGCGAAGCTCGACGGCGGCCAGAGCTCGATGATGAGCTCGCACCCGTCGTCGGCGAGCCGTGCGCAGCACATCGAAGATCGCATCGCGAAGGGCAGCTGATCGCGCAACCGGTCGCCTGCCGCAGCGGGCGGTCAACCGGCGCAATGAAAAACCCCACGCTCTTCCGGGCGTGGGGTTTTGTTTTTGGGGTGTGCGCCGCTTACGGCACCATGCCCGGCAGCACGTACGCCTGCGCGAGCGTGATCAACCCGACGATCACCGCGAACAGCAGGCTGTGCCGCACCGTGAAGCGGAACAGCTCCGACTCCTTGCCGACGAGTCCCGTCGCCGCGCAGGCGACCGCGATCGATTGCGGCGAGATCATCTTCGCGGTCACGCCGCCCGTCGTGTTCGCGGCCACCGCGAGCGTCTCGGGGACGCCGAGCTGATGGGCCGTGGCCTGCTGCAGCGAGCAGAACAGCGCGTTCGACGACGTGTCCGAGCCCGTCAGGAACACGCCGAGCCAGCCGAGGAACGGCGAGAAGAACGGGAACGCTGCGCCGGTCGCGGCCAGCATCAGCGCGAGCGTCGACGACATCCCCGAATAGTTCGCGACGAACGCGAACGCGAGCACGAGGCCGATCGACAGGGTCGGGCGCGTCAGTTCCTTCAGCGTCTCGCCGAACGTGACGAGCGCGTCGCGCGGCTTCATCCGCAGCAGCACCATCGAGATCAGCGCGGTCACGAGGATCGCGCTGCCCACCGCCGACACGAGATCGATCTTCAGCACCGCGTCGAGTGCCTTCGGCGTCGCGGCGATCGGCGCGGTCTTCACGACGAGCTGGTCGAGTCCTGCCACATGAAACTTCAATACGGTCGACGCGAGCGCGCCGTGCGCGGCGAACAGCGCCTTGAACGGCGCGATGCTCCAGACGGTGACGACGGCCGTCAGGATCAGGAACGGCGACCACGCGCGCACGGTCTGCGCGAGCGTGTACGGCGACGCCTGCCGGCTCGTGCCGGTGCCGAAGCCGTTGCGCGGGCCCGCGCCGCCGAAGCCCGCGAGTGCGGCGCCGCCGCCCGACGCGACGAGGCCGTTGGCCGTCTGCTTTGCGGTGCGCGGCTGCCAGACTTTCAGGAACGCGGCGAGCGCGACGAGGCTGACGAGCGACGACGTGATGTCCGGCAGCTCGGGCCCGATGTGATTCGACGTGAAGTATTGCGTCACCGCGAAGCTGCCGCCCGCGACGAGCGCGGCCGGCCAGGTCTGCCGCACGCCGCGCAGCCCGTCCATCATGAACACGAGCCAGAACGGCACCGCGAGCGACAGCAGCGGCAGCTGGCGGCCGGCCATCGCGCCGATATGGAACGGATCGATGCCTGTCACCTGCCCGGCAACGATGATCGGGATGCCCATCGCACCGAATGCGACCGGCGCGGTATTTGCAATCAGACACAGTCCCGCCGCGTGCAGCGGCTTGAAGCCGAGGCCGACGAGCAGCGCGGCCGTGATCGCGACGGGCGCGCCGAAGCCGGCCGCGCCTTCGAGGAACGCGCCGAACGAGAAGCCGATCAGCAGCATCTGCAGGCGCTGGTCGTCGGTGATCGACAGCACGGACGCGCGAATGATGTCGAACTGGCCGGTCTTCACGACGATCTTGTACAGGAACACGGCCGCGACGATGATCCACGCGATCGGCCACAGACCGTACGCGAAGCCGAAGCCGGCCGCCGCGAGCGCCTGTGGCACGGGCATCCCGTACGCGAGGATCGCGACGCCGAGCGACAGCAGCAGCGTGATCGCCGCCGCGACGTGGCCCTTGAGCCGCAGCGCGGCCAGTGCGACGAAAAAGAAAATGATCGGGATTGCGGCGACGAACGCCGACAGCCCGAGGCTGCCGAGCGGGGTGTAGATCTGATGCCAGGCCTGCATGGATGTCTCCTCCATAGGTTTTTGTCGGTACGGCTTGAAAAACGAAACGGCTATTCGGGCTGGCCGCGTGCGCGCAGCAGGTCGGACAGGCTGCGCGGCGCCGGTTCGAGCGGCGTACGGTGCTGCGTCCAGCCCAACTGTTTCGCGGGCGTCAGTGCACGCAGTCGCGTTGCGGTCCAGCGGAACGCGCGGTACGCACGCGGATGCGCGAACGCTCCCGACCAGAAGCGCCACACGAGGTCTTCCGCGCGGTTGTAGTTCGCGCCCTGGCCGCGCAGCGGATGCGCAACGGGTTCGTCGGGCTTGCGGTTCGCTTCGGTGCGCAGCCGCACGAGCAGTTGCGGGATCGGGATCCGCACCGGGCACACCTCGCCGCAGGCGCCGCACAGCGTCGATGCGGTTGGCAGGTCGGCCGTCGCGTCGAGGCCGAGCAGGTGCGGCGAGATGATCTTGCCGATCGGGCCCGGATAGGTCGTGCCGTATGCGTGGCCGCCGATGCGTGTATAGACGGGGCAGTGATTCATGCACGCGCCGCAGCGGATGCACTGCAACGTCGCGCGCAGCTGCTCGTCCGCGTAGGCCTGCGTGCGGCCGTTGTCGAGCAGCACGAGATGCAGCTCGCGCGGGCCGTCGCGCTCGCCGTCGCGGCGCGGGCCGGAGATCAGGTTGAAGTAGGTCGTGATCGCCTGGCCGGTGGCCGAGCGCGTGAGCAGGCTCGACAGCGGCACGATGTGCTCGAGCTTCTCGACGACCTTCTCGATTCCCATGATCGCGACGTGCGTGTCGGGCACCGTCGTCGACAGGCGGCCGTTGCCTTCGTTTTCGACGAGCCACAGCGTGCCCGTGTCGGCCGCCGCGAAGTTCACGCCCGACAGGCCGATGTCCGCCTCGGCGAACGCGCGGCGCAGCGCGCGCCGGCCGGTCTGGATCAGCTCGTCGACGTCCTCCGTGTAACGCGTGCCGGGGATGTGTTCCTCGAACAGCTCGGCGATGTCGCCGCGCGTCTTGTGGATCGCCGGCATCACGATATGCGACGGTTTCTCGCCCGCGAGCTGCACGATGAATTCGCCCATGTCGGATTCGATGCAGTCGACGCCGTGCTCCGCGAGGTAATGGTTCAGCTCGATCTCCTCGCTCGCCATCGACTTGCCCTTGATCACGCGGCGCGCCTTCTTCGCCTGCGCGATGCCGAGCACGATCGCGTTCGCGTCGGCCGCCGTCTCGGCCCAGTGCACGTGCACGCCGGCTTCGGTGAGCTTCGTCTCCAGCCGTTCGAGCAGCGCGGGCAACTGCGCGAGCGCGTGTTGCCGCACCGCTTCGCCGAGGTCGCGCAGCTGCTGCAGCTCGGCGTCGTCGGGGAATTGCGATGAGCGCTTGCCTTGCAGGAAGTCCATCGCGCCGCGAAAGCTCTTGCGCAGCGCGGGATCGTCGAGCGCGGCGCGTGCTCGGGTCTTGAAGTCGCCGGGGGCGACGAATTGCAGCGTGTGGTCGCTCATTGCGGGAAGTCCTCGCTGGCGGTGGCGGCCGGGCGGGCGGCTGCCGTATCGGTGACGATCACGACCCACAGGCGGCGCGGGCCGTGTGCGCCATAGGCGAGCGTCTGCTGGATGTCGGAGGTCTTCGACGGGCCCGACACCAGCACGAGGTTGGTCGGCATGCCGGCGTGCCAGCGCTCCGCGTGCACGGCCGCATGCAGATCGGGATGCAGCGTGCTCGCGTGGACGAGCGCGACGTGCAGCGGCGGCACCAGCGACACCGTGCGCGGCGTGCCGGCATCGGGGGCGAGCACGACGGTGCCGGTGGCCGCGATGCCCGAGCGCGCAACGGTGAAGCCCGCGTCGATCGTGTCGAACAGTTCGGTCTTCCACGCGTCGATCGGCCGGTCGAACGGCACCGGCGCGACCGTGTCCGGCAGCGCGCGGGCGAGCGCCACGGATTCGGC
>NZ_JAAGPG010000507.1:0-5928 GCF_017104665.1 Burkholderia sp. Se-20378
CGGCCGCCGCCGCGAGCAGTGCGGCCGGCGGGAGTTTCGCGCGCAGCAGGCGCCGCGCGGCGGCGGCAAGGCCGGTTTCGGCCGGCCGCATCGTCCGGATCGGTTGCATCGCGGGCCTCATTGGGTGAGGTCGATTTCGTAGGTGGCGAGGTTCTTGCCCGAACCGTCGTCGGCCACGACCTGCGTGATGCCGGTCAGGCCGGCCGCCGCCGCGTCACCGAGGCGGTTCGGCGCGGACGCGAACTGCACGTGCGCAACCGAACTCGCGAGCTTCGTGAAGCGCCAGCTGCGCTGCGCGCCGTCGGCCGTGCGCGTGATCTTGCCGCGCTGCTTCACGAACGCGATCAGCACGTCGCGGTTCGCATCGGGCGACGCGAAGATCGTCTTGCTGCCGTCGAGGCCCGGGAAGTTGCCGCCGCCGCTCGCGCGGTAGTTGTTGGTCGCGACGATGAACTGCGCGTTCGGGTCGATCGGCGCACCCTTGTACGTCAGGTTCTTGATCCGGCTGCCGACTGCTTGCGTGACGTCGATTTCATATGCGAGATCGGCCGACGTGAACATGTCGAAGTTGTAGCCGGGGAACGTGCTGACGAGCGGCTGCACGGTCGCCTTGGTCGGGTCGATCCGGTTGAAGCGCTTGGCAGCGGTTTCGAGCCAGTTCTTCACGTCCGCGCCGCTCACCTTCACCGCGTACACGGTGTTCGGGTACAGGTACAGGTCGGCCGCGTTGTTGATCGCGAGCGCGCCCGGTGCGACGTCGGTGTAGTCGGTGCCGCCGCCGAAGCCGCTCTTGAACGGCGCGCTGACCGACAGCACCGGCAGCGACGCGTATTGCGGCAGGTTCGCCTGCACGTAGGTCTTCACGTAGTCGGCCTGCGCCTCGTTGACGATCTGGATCGCACCCGGATCGCCGACATCGGCGAAGTACGAGTTCATCCGGTAGTCGGTCGAGCCGATCGGCGTCTTCACGTAGTCGATCGTCGCCTGGTGCTCGGCGGCGATCGCGGCGGACACGGACGGATCGGCCGCGACGTAGCTCTTGTCGGCGTTCTGGATCGGCCGCGCCTCGACGGTCGTCTGCGACTTGTCGACGCTCCACGTCTTGCCGTCGAACTTCAGGCCGAGCTTGATCACGCCGAGGTGCTTGCCCCAGTAGTTGGCCATCACGGTCGGCACGCCGTTGACGGTGCCCTTGACCTTGTCGACGCCCGGCAGGTTGAACTGCGACACGGTGCTGTTCGCGTCCGGGAACACCTGGTGCGAGTGGCCGATCAGCATCGCATCGATGCCGGTCACCTTCGACAGCCACCAGCTGCCGTTCTCCATCGTCGGCGAATACGCGGAATTGTCGAGGCCGCCGTGCGAGATCGCGACGACGAGATCGGCGCCCTTCGCGCGCATTTCCGGAACGTACTTCTCGGCGGCTTCCTTCAGGCCGGTCGTGTAGACCTTGCCGTCGAGCCAGCGCTTGTCCCAGTTCATGATCGCGGGCGGCGTGAAGCCGATGATGCCGATCTTCACGGGCGCGCTGACCGTCTTGCCGTCCGGCGTCGTCGCGGTCACGGTGCGGGTCAGGATCGTGTACGGCGTGAACAGCGGCGCGTTGGTCTTCGCGCTGATCACGTTCGCGAGCACCTGCGGGAAGTTCGGGCCCGCGCACTTCTTCTGCTGGGCCGGCGCCGGCAGGCCGTCGACCTCGAACGTGTTGCCGGTCACCTGCGACAGGTACGGCAGCCCGTAGTTGAATTCGTGGTTGCCGATCCCGCCGCCGTCGAATTTCGCGGCGTTCATCACCTTGTAGATCGCGAGCGTCTGGTCGCAACCGACCGGCTTCACGAGCGCCTGGTAGTCCGACAGCGCGGTGCCCTGGATCGTGTCGCCGTTGTCGAGCAGCAGCGTGTTCGGATACTGCTTGCGCGCTTGCGCGATCAGCGTCGACACGCGCTCGAAGCCGAGCGAATTGTCGGCGGCGAGCTTGAAATAGTCATACGACAGCACGTTGGTGTGCAGGTCGGTCGTCTCGAGCAGGGCGAGCGTGGCCGTCGTGCCGACAGGCGCCTGGGCTGCCGGCGGCGTCACCGGCGGCGAGGTGACGTCGTCGCCGCCACAGGCGGCGAGGATGAAGGCGAGGCTGGCGAGCGCGGCGATGGCCGGCACGCGACGGCGGGAAAGCAGGGGGAGACGCATCGGTTGTCCTGTTCGGTGTTCTGTTTTTGAAATGCGAGAGTCGCAACGATTGGCGGCGCGGGGCGCCGACGGCCTGATGTGCGGCGCGTGAGAGTATCGAAAGGAAACGTGACGGAAGAATGAAAGGTCGTGAAGACGGCAACGGGCAGGGGGCGACGACGCTCACGCGCACCGCGGGGCGGGCGACTCGGCCAGGCGCCCCGGCCCGGCGCCCCCACGGAAATCCTCACGTCGCGCCGCCGGGCGGTTCGCTACAATGGCCGCTGTCACCTTTTTGCAAACAACCTGCCCTTGGACTTCGAGACTCCTCCCGGCCTGTCGGTCGACGCCGGCGGCCAGGGCCAGACGGTGCGCCTGTACGGCCAGTGGACCGCGCTCGCGCTTGCACGCAATCGCGGCGCGGTGGCGCGTCGGGTCGCGAGCATCGCGTCCGGGCGCGTGAGCGAATGGGATCTGTCGGGCATCGAGCGGCTCGATCACGTCGGCGGCCAGGCGCTGTGGCGCGTGTGGGGCCGCAAGCTGCCGGCCGGCGTCGCGCTGAGCGCCACGCAGCGCACGATCTTCGAGCGCATCGAGCGGCTCGACAGCGAGCGCGAGGCGCCCGAGCGCGTGGTGCGCTACGATCCCGTCACGCGGCTTGGCCAGGCGATCTTCGGGTTCGGCGAACACCTGCAGGGCGGCATCGCGATGTTCGGCCTCGTGATCCTCGATGCGCTGTCGGTGCTGCGCCGCCCGAAGACGATGCCGTGGAAGGAAACCTCGGCGAACATCTATAGCGCCGGCGCGCAGGCGCTGCCGATCACCGCGCTCGTCGCGTTCCTGATCGGCATCGTGCTCAGCTACCTGTCCGCGCAGCAACTGCAGATGTTCGGCGCGAACCGCTACATCGTGAACATCCTCGGGCTGTCGGTGATCCGCGAGCTCGGCCCGGTGCTGTCGGCGATTCTCGTCGCGGGCCGCTCGGGCTCGGCGATCACCGCGCAGATCGGCGTGATGCGCGTGACCGAGGAGCTCGACGCGATGCGCGTGATGGGCATCCCGCACGGGCTGCGGCTGATCCTGCCGCGCGTACTCGCGCTCGGCGTCGCGATGCCGCTGCTCGTGATGTGGACCAACATCGTCGCGCTGACGGGCGGCGCGCTCGCCGCGAAGCTCGTGCTCGGCATCGACGTCAATTATTTCGTGCGCTCGCTGCCGGGCGTCGTGCCGATCGCGAACCTGTACATCGGCGTCGGCAAGGGCGTCGTGTTCGGCATGCTGATCGCGCTGGTCGCCTGCCATTTCGGTTTCCGGATCAAGGCGAACTCGCAGAGCCTCGGCGAAGGCACGACCACGTCGGTCGTGTCGTCGATCACGGTCGTGATCCTCGCCGACGCGGTGTTCGCGATCCTGTTCCAGAACGTGGGGCTCGGATGAACGCATCGAACGAAACGACCGCGCATGCCACGGCCATCGGCGCCGGGTCGGTTGGTACCGGGGCGGCGGCCGATGCCGACGACCTCGTGATCGAGGTGCGCAACCTGACCAAGCGCTACGGGCGCAACATCATTCACCAGAAGCTCGACTTCGACGTGCGGCGCGGCGAGATCGTGTCGATCGTCGGTGGCTCGGGCTCCGGCAAGACCACGCTCGTGCGGCAGATCCTCGGCCTCGAGCGGCCGACGTCGGGCACGATCAAGGTGTTCGGCGAGGACACGGCAACGATCGACGACGCGAGCGCGCGGATGATGCGCACGCGCTCCGGGATGCTGTTCCAGCAGGGCGCGCTGTTCTCGTCGATGACGGTGTTCGACAACGTCGCGCAGCCGCTGCGCGAGCTCGGCCGCGTGCCGCCGGATCTGCTGCACGACATCGTGATGCTGAAGCTCGAGATGGTCGGGCTGCCGTGCAAGCACGCGTCGAAGATGCCGGCCGCGCTGTCGGGCGGGATGGTCAAGCGGGTCGGCATCGCGCGCGCGATCGCGCTCGAGCCTGAGCTGCTGTTCCTCGACGAGCCGACGGCCGGCCTCGATCCGCAGGCGTCGGACGAATTCGTCGAGCTGATCGCGACGCTGCACCGCACGCTCGGGCTGACCGTCGTGATGGTGACGCACGATCTCGACACGATGGTCGCGCTGTCCACGCGCGTCGCGGTGCTGGCCGACCGCAAGGTGCTGGTGGCCGCGCCGGTCGAAGAGGCCGCGAACGTCGACCATCCGTTCATCCACGAATATTTCCTGGGGCTGCGCGGGCGCCGCGCATTGCAGGCGCTGCCGCCCGAGCGGCGCGCGAAGCTGCCGAAGGCGGCCCTCGAACCGGCGCTGTCGAGCGTCGAGCTGTAGGCACGAAGGAATCCGCGAATGGAAAACAAATCACATGCGTTCTGGGCCGGCCTGTTCACGATCGCGCTGACGCTCGCGATCGCGGGCACCGTGTTCTGGTTCAACGTCGATCGCACCGTGCGCGTGCCGTACGATCTGCTCGCGCGCACCAACGTGACGGGGCTGTTCCCGGACGCGGCCGTGCGCTTTCGCGGCCTCGACGTCGGCAAGGTGCAGTCGATCGGCTTCGATCGCACGCATCCGGGCCAGATCCGGATCCGGATCCTCGTCGACCACGATGCGCCGATCACGCAGTCGACCTACGGCAGCCTCGGCTTCCAGGGCGTGACGGGCATCGCGTTCGTGCAGCTCGAGGACACGGGCCGCGACCTGGCGCCGCTGCCGTCGTCGACGAAGGCGATCGCGCAGATCCCGATGCGGCCGAGCCTGTTCGACCAGATCCAGGAGCGCGGCGACGTGCTGCTGCGGCAGCTCGAGCTGGCCGCGAAGAGTGCGAATGCGCTGATGTCGCCCGAGATGCGCGAGCAGTTGCGCGCGACTGCCGAAAGCCTGCAGCACGCGGCCGACGGCGCGACTACGCTGACCAGGCAGCTCGGCCCGGCAGTGACCGCGCTGCCGGAAACGATGCACGAGGTGAACCGCGCGATGGCGTCGGCGAACACGCTGCTGCAGCCGAACGGGCCGCTCGTGTCGAACCTGAACAAGGCCGGTACGGCCGCCGAGCAGATCGGCGTCGCGCTGAACGGGCTCAACGCGCGTGTGCAGTACGACACGCTGCCGCGCTTCAACGCGCTCGCCGGCAGCGTCGGCGACGCCTCGCGGCAATTGAAGGACGTGGCCGGTGAACTTGGCCGCAATCCGCGCAGTCTGTTGTTCGGTTCGCCCGGCGCGGCGCCGGGCCCCGGCGAGCCGGGCTTCGTCTGGCCGGGTGCGACGGCCGGGCAGTGATACCCATCGAAACCGGAAACATCATGCAGGAACACGCCATGCCACGAATCCTTGACCGCGCGCTGCGTCCCGCCGCGGCCGCGCTTGCCCTGCTGACGCTCTCGCTCGCGGCCGGCTGCGCCGGCAACAGCGCGGTGCTGTCGAATGTCCGCTATGACCTCGGGCCGGCCACGTCGGTCGTGACCGCAGGCCCGGGCCCCGCGCTGAAGGTGCTCGACGTCGCCGCGCCCGACGCGCTCGACTCCGACAAATTCGCCTACCGCCTCGCGTACGTGGATGCGCAGCACGTGGCCGTCTATCGTGACAGCCGCTGGACCGCGCCGCCCGCGCAACTGCTCACGCAGCGGCTGCGCGGCGCGCTGTCGTCGCGCGGCACGGTGCTCGAAGGATCGGACGGCGTGCGCGCGCCGACGCTCAAGGTCGACCTGAACGAATTCGAACAGGTGTTCGACGGCCAGTCGCAGAGCCACGG
>NZ_JAAGPG010000508.1:0-5702 GCF_017104665.1 Burkholderia sp. Se-20378
TGCACGCCCGACGCGACGCTGCGTGCGGCGGCGCGGCTCGCGACCGGCGATCTCGCGGGTGCGGCGGCTGCGTTGCCGGGTGTCGGGCATGCAGCACTGCTCGCGAGTTACACGCATGCGTTCGATTGGTTGTTGATCGGGCTGGCGGTCGTGACGGTGCTGTGTGCGGGGGTGGTGTTTGCGTTTCTCGGCGGGCGACAGGCAGCTAATGAAACGGGCGGCGACACCGACGAGCACGCGCATACCGACATGCCGGTGCGCAGCCGGCTCGAAGCGGCTTGTGTGGAGACGCACGGGCGTTGAGCGTCGCGTCGTCGCGCAGGGGCGCTCCGGCCACGGCGGCCGGAGCGCCGTCTTGTTTCGTCATCGCTGCATTCGCCCGCTGACGATCAGCCGTGTCCATCACGCCAGCACCAGCGGCGGCAGCGCCGCATCCGCCCGTGCCTGCGCCTGTTCCACTTCAATCACCACATAGCGCCGCGCATCGGGCCACAGATGCGCGCGGCTTGCCACCTCCTCGTCGATCGTCGCGCGGCCCTGCACGAGCCAGGCTGTCTGGCGCACGAAGTCGACGAACAGCAGCGCGACGGCCGGATTCACGAGCAGGTTGCCGATCGTGTTGAACAGGTTGTTGCCCGCGAAGTCGGGCAGCACGAGCGTGCGGCAGTCGGGCATGTCGACGAGCGGCTCGAACGAGCCGTCCGCGCGCGGCTGGCGGCCGCGGTACGAGCAGTCGCTGTTGCCGTCCGCGTCGGCGGTCGCGACGATCAGGAACGCCTGCTCGCGGATGAACGCGATGGCGTCGTCGGTCAGGGGGCCGCGGTCGTTCATGGTGTCGGTCGGCGCACATGCCGTTGCGTGGGAATGCGTATGGCGTACGCAAGCGACATGCCACGCGGCGTGGCCGGCAGCCGTGCGCAGGTGTGTCGGCGCACTGTGGAAATTTCGAACACCGTGCCGGCGCGCTGTGCAGTCGCACTGTTCAGAATCGGCACACCCGCCATGCTGCGTCGGTGAACACGGCACGGTGCGCACGCGGGCCGGCCGTGGTCGCCGCGCTTCCGTCCTGCTTCCGTCCCGTTTGGCACGCATGTTGCGTAAACGGGTGCAGCGCAATTCCAACCGGCGCTGTACTCACACAAGCACGATGAACAGGAGACATGTATGAACCCGTTTGACCTGAAGCAACTGGGCCTCGACGTCGAATACCCGTACCGTCAGCAATACGACAACTACATCGGCGGCAAGTGGGTTCCGCCGGTGAAAGGTGAGTACTTCGAGAACGTGTCGCCGATCAACGGCCAGCCGTTTTGCCGTATCCCGCGCTCGGGTGCCGACGACATCGAGGTCGCGCTCGACGCCGCCCATGCCGCGCGCCGCAAGTGGGGCAAGACGTCCGTCGCGGAACGCGCGAACCTGCTGCTCGCCGCCGCGGACCGGATGGAAAAGAACCTGAAGCTGCTGGCCGTGGCCGAGACGATCGACAACGGCAAGCCGCTGCGCGAGACGATGGCGGCCGACCTGCCGCTCGCGATCGACCACTTCCGCTACTTTGCGGGCTGCATCCGCGCGCAGGAAGGCGGCATTTCCGAAATCGACGACAACACCGTCGCGTATCACTTCCACGAGCCGCTCGGCGTCGTCGGCCAGATCATCCCGTGGAACTTCCCGCTGCTGATGGCCGCGTGGAAGCTCGCGCCGGCGCTCGCGGCTGGCTGCTGCGTGGTGATGAAGCCGGCCGAGCAGACGCCCGCGTCGGTGCTGGTGCTGATGGAACTGATCGGCGACCTGTTCCCGGCCGGCACGATCAACATCGTGAACGGCTTCGGCAAGGAAGCGGGCGAAGCGCTCGCGACCAGCAAGCGCATCGCGAAGATCGCATTCACCGGCTCGACGCCGGTCGGCAAGCACATCCTGCGCGCGGCGGCCGACAGCCTGATCCCGTCGACGGTCGAACTGGGCGGCAAGAGCCCGAACATCTTCTTCGCCGACGTGCTCGACCAGGACGACGCGTTCCTCGACAAGGCGCTCGAAGGGCTCGCGATGTTCGCGCTGAACCAGGGCGAAGTGTGCACGTGCCCGTCGCGGATCCTGATCCAGGAATCGATCTACGAGAAGTTCATCGAGAAGGCGGTCGCGCGCGTCGAGCGCATCAAGGCCGGCCACCCGCTCGACCTGCAGACGATGATCGGCGCGCAGGCGTCGCAGCAGCAGCTCGACAAGATCCTGTCGTACATCGACATCGGTCGCGGCGAAGGCGCGCAATGCCTGACGGGCGGCGAGCGCACGGCGCCGGCGGCGGAACTCGGCACGGGCTACTACGTGAAGCCGACGATGCTGCTCGGCAACAACAAGATGCGTGTGTTCCAGGAAGAGATCTTCGGGCCGGTCGCGTCGGTGATGACGTTCAAGGACGAGCAGGACGCGATCGAACTCGCGAACGACACGTTCTACGGGCTCGGCGCAGGCGTATGGACGCGCAACGGCACGCGTGCGTACCGGATGGGCCGCGAGGTCGAGGCCGGCCGCGTGTGGACCAACTGCTACCACCTGTATCCCGCGCACGCGGCGTTCGGCGGCTACAAGCAGTCGGGGATCGGCCGTGAGACGCACAAGATGGCGCTGTCGAACTATCAGCAGACGAAGTGCCTGCTGGTGAGCTACCAGGCCGAAGCGCTCGGGTTCTTCTGATCCGCGCGTGGGCGTCCTGGCCGGCCGGCAGTGGTATGCCGGCTGGTCAGGGTGCCGAGTTTCAGCGTCAGCGGCGAAGTGTCGGATGCCGGATGGTCGTCGATCGCGTGTCGCGCCGGGCGACGTGGCTGCCTGGCCGACGGCCGGTGCGCGGATGCGTGCCGTGCGGCCGACCGGTGATCCGGAGATTGGCCGTTTCCGCCCATTCGCATTCGTCACCCGGCGCCGGCCGCGCATTGCCGCGGCCTTCGCCGGAAACGATACCGATGGTCGTTTGCTCGCGGCGGCAAGTTGAGCCGGCGCGCCGGACGTAAAACCCCATGTCAGAACCGCCCCGATCCTATCCGCGCCATCCCGTGTTCCACGCGGGCGAGCTCGACGCGCATCACCGCTTTGGCGTCGCCGACGAAGCCGAGCGGATGAGCGACGTCGTGACGACGCGGCTGAGCATCGGCGTGCGGCAGTTCATCGAGACGCAGCCATTCATGTTCGTCGGCACGGCGTGTGGCGGGCAGGCGGGCATGACCTGCGACATCGTGCAGAGCCGGCGCGATGCGAACGGCGACCTGCTGCCGGTCGTGCGCGTGATCGATACGAAGACGCTGCGCTTCGTGCTGCCGGTGTACGGCGAGAACGACGGCGGCCGGGTCGACGCGGCGCGGTGCAATGGCAGCGGCGTCGGGTTGCTGTTCGTCGACTTCATGCGCGGTATCCGTTACCGGATCAACGGGCGCGCGACGATGCGTACGGATCTGTCCGAGGCGGATGCGGCGCCCTGGCCGGCCGGCAGCGCGATCGTCGAGCTGGCGGTCGCGCAGGCGTACGGCAATTGCGGCACGCGGGTCGTGCGGCTGCGGCCCGCGAACGGCGGCTAGCCGGCCGTCGCGTATCGCCGACGGAGCGGAGCGTACCGGGTGCGCCGGCGTGGCGCGTGCCGCACTGGCGGGGTGCGTACGGCAGCGCGTTTGGACACGCGTGCATGTCGCGCACAGGCCGTGAAGCGTCGAATGAAGGGCTTTGCGCGGGTCGCGCACGGTTCGGCACGGGACTTGCGTGACAGGCGCGGTTCCGGGCAGGAGAGGGAGGACACGATGGACCAACACGTGGCGTGCAGCGAAGAACCGACGGCCGAAGACACGCGGCGCAACGCGCAGGGCGACGATGCGCTGGCCGGGCAGGCAGTTGTCAGCGTCGCACATGACGCGGACGAGCAGGCGCGCAACCTGATCGGCTGGCGGCAGACCTATGACCAGCTCGCGGCTGGCCGCTTCGTCGGCACGCTGACCGAGCTGCCGCTCGACACGATGAAGCTGTTTCGCGAATCGACGAGCCACCTGCTGCGCCAGGCGTGCGAGGTGCGCGGCGATGCGTACTGGTTCGGCATCCCGCTCGTGTGCGACGGCACCGCGCGCGTCGATGCGTGCCGCATCGGCCCTGGCGCGCTCGCGTTCCGGCCCGGCAACGTCGAATTCGAACTGGTGACGCCCGCGCAGTTTTCGATCTACGGCGTCGTCGTGCGCGGCGACGTGCTGCGCCGCTATGCGGAGGAGGTCGAGCGACGGGCGCTCGACGAGCGGTTGTTCACGCAGCGCGTGATGCAGGTTGGCGATGCGCGGCTCGCGCGCCTGTGTGCGTTGCTCGGCCGCCGGCTCGATGGTGCGGTGGCGATGGCCGGCCCGCTGGCCGACGCGCAGCGCGACGACCTGCAGGCCGAGGTGCTGGCCGCGCTGTTCGACGCGTGCGCGCAACCGGCCGACGACGAAACCGGCCGCGCGCCGTCGATGCGCCGCTGGATCGTCGAACAGGCACGCGACTACGTGCTCGCGCACCGCACGCGCCCGGTCGGCGTGCCCGAGCTGTGCGAGCAGTTGCACGTGAGCCGGCGCACGCTGCAGTACTGCTTCCAGGACGTGCTCGGGATGGCGCCCGCCACCTATCTGCGCACGCTGCGGCTGAACGGTGCGCGGCGTGACCTGTGCGGCCGCGCGGCCGGTTCGGTGCAGGATGTGGCGGAGGCGTGGGGCTTCTGGCATCTCAGCCAGTTCGCGACCGATTACCGGCGGCTGTTCGGCAAGCGGCCGTCGGAGACGCTGCGCGATCGCGCGGTGGTGGTGGCGGTGGGGTGAGCGCGGGGCGGTAGTCGGAGCGGTTCTGGCTTTGGCTTCGATGCTGGTTTCGGCACCGGCACCGGCACCAGCTCCAGCTCCAGCTCCAGCTCCAGCTCGGCTCAGGCTCAGGCCCAGGCCCAGGCTCACACGGCGCGTACCCGCAGCTACGCTTTCGGCCTCGCAACTGGCCGCCGCACCCTGTTTCCCTAATCGGCCGCAGCCGCCGCCTCGCGCGGCGCGGGCCACGCCAGCGCATCCCAGTCGATCGCGCGATAGGCAGCCTCGACCGCCGCGAGATCGGCCGGTCGCTCGCTGCGATGCAGCCCGCACAATTCGGTGGGCACGTCGAGCGCGACAGGCACGCAATGCGGATAGTCACGCACGCGCAGCGCCGGCCCGATCGTCGTAAAACACGCGAGCGTCGGCACGTCGAAACCGTCGGCGAGATGCAGCGCGGCCGTGTCGGGCGCGAACAGCAGGCTGGCACCCTTGACCCATGCGATGAACCGGGCCGTATCGTCGGCCGCATCGGCGCTTACGTCGACATAGGCGGGATGCGAAACGGGCCCGAACCCCGCCACTGGCAATCCATAGCGCTGCGCGAGTTGCTCGACGAACGTTGCCCGCAGCGGCGGCGGCACGCTACGCAACGCGGTGCTCGCGGTCGGGCAGAACAGGACGTACGGGCGTCGCCAGTCCTCAGGCAACGCAGGCAGCGGCAGCCGCGCGAGCCAGCGGTTGCGCTTGGCCGACGCCGGCACCGACGCGGGTTCCACACCAAGCGCGTCGAGGAAGAAATCGATCATCGGCAGTCGCGCGAACGCGGGCCAGTACAGGTGATTGCCGACGTCGATGCACGGCGCATCCGCCGGCAGCGCATCGGCGGGGTACGGCAGCGCGCGC